>NZ_JCAYNV010000011.1:0-216241 GCF_059758055.1 Shewanella sp. MF05956
GCGGTGAAATCAACGGTCAAACCGCCCTCTTCATCCGTTAAGGTGAACGTGCCCATTACCGTGCCAGCAACCGTGCTGTGCTCGGTTGCGCTGCCATTAGTGAGGGTAAGCGTTTCTACGTCATTGATTAACGTGGTGCTCACCGTGTTGGTTGCACTCACGCCATCACTGGTAGTGAGGCTGATACTCGCTAAAGTGTTACCGGCATTGAGATACGCGACACCTTCCGCGGTTAAGCGTACTTCGTTGCCGACTAATTCATAGTGGCCGTCACTGTTAGTGCCAGCAGTGAAATCAACGCTTAAGCCGCCTTCTTCATCCGTTAAGGTAAACGTGCCCATAACGGTACCGGCAGCCGTGCTGTGCTCGGTTGCGCTGCCGTCGGTGAGGGTGAGCGTTTCAACATCGTTGACCTCAGTAACGATTGGTGTAGCTAAAGCAGTACTAGACAATGGCGTCGCGTTATTATCGGTGACTTTAAGATCAATTGCGTCGAGCGTGCCACCCGCGTTGATGACATCAATACCCGCTTGTGTCAGCAGTATATTACCGTTTACTGTATCTAAAGTGTAATGAGTACTTGCCGTATTAAAGGTTACCGTTAATTGGTCGCCATCACCGTGATCATCGGTGGTGTAGCTACCCGCAATGCTGACCCCCGCAGTTAAGCCCCCAGCATCTTCAGTAAAGTCATTAGCCGTTATTTCAATAGTAGGAGTGTCATTGACTCTTGTGACGGTTAAACTGGCAACCACCAGCCCTTTACTAAATGCCGTAGTTCCACCACGATCATCTGCTGAATTAAAAGTATTCGCTTTTTCGCCATGTACTCCTGATGTTTGATCCCAGGCAACGTAAGTTAAAAACTCTGTACCATTCCAATCAGGGTTGGGTACAAAACGTATTCTGTCATCAGCACCCAGTAAAAGTGATTCACTTTCAGACACGGATTCTATTGTTACCCAGCCGTCACCAATGTCGTATTGCCAATAACCGTTGTCACTTGACAGAGCGCTGATCGCGATGCCTTCTAATGCTCCGCTATCTGCATCACTAATAGAATCTGGGTCAGTATTTGAACTTGCGAGTATCTCAGAAATCAAGTTGCCAACGATATTGTCTTCATCCATATCTTCGCTAATAGTGGTTAGGGTAATTCCAATATTCTGTTCTATTACTGGCGCATGGTTGTCATCATTCAAGATAGTTGCAACAGCGCTGTCTTGAGTACCAAATTTGATATTTTGTTCACCCGCTACCCTTTCAAAAGCGAATAGGATAGTTTTATCATCTTCAGGGATCTCGTCATCGTTAAGGGTAATGGTCTGCGTTTGAACAACTGAACCAGTGTAATCACCTGCTTTAATGGTAATAGTGATAGGTCCTGAGAAGGTATAATCATCGCCAGAAGTCGCTGTACCGCCATTGATGGTAAAGGTAAACGTTTTATCTGTAGTACTGACCACATCAGAGGTGACCGTATAGCTGATGACTATCGACCCATCACCTTCATTTGCAGTGTACGTGGCTGATGTGAATTCAACAGTGACAACACTGTCGCTACCTGCATCTGTAATTGTCCAGCCTTTATCGACTAACAATTGCCTGTCTACAGCATCGCTGTAGTGAAGTCCCTTAGCACCAAACGTTACGTTAGCCTGCACAGTTTGTTTTGACCAATTAATGAGCGTCGCATCATAATTGCTAATAGATAGATTACTATTATCCAGCATGTATGACATGTTGCTAACCTTGGATATATCCCAACTACCGATATTTTGATCAAATGAAGTGGCATTTTCGAACATTCTGGCCATATTATTGACACTGGAAGTATTCCAACCACCAATATCTTGATTAAAACCCTCTGCCTTACTAAACATTTGGTACATAGTGGTTACACTTGAGGTATTCCAGTCACTAATGTCCTGGTTGAAAGCAGTCGCACCAGAAAACATACTACCCATGTCGGTAACTTTTGAGGTGTCCCATGATGTTTTATTAGTATCTGGATTAATTGCAGTATTGATATTTTGATTAAATAAAGAGGCACCGGAAAACATGCTTTTCATATTGGTAACATTAGATGTATTCCATGCACTAATATCTTGATTAAATTTGTTTGCATCATTAAACATGCTTTGCATGTTGGTAACACTAGATGTATTCCATGCCCCTATATCTTGGTCAAATAAATAAGCTTTAGAAAACATATCTTGCATATTGGTAACACTAGAAGTGTTCCATGCCCCAATATTTTGGTTAAATGAAGCCGCATTACTGAACATGTATGTCATTGAAGCGACTTTAGATGTATCCCACAACCCAATATCGGCATTAAACAAGCCAGCTCCGTTAAACATGTTAGCCATATTAGTGACTTTTGATGTATTCCATGAAATTTCACCGGTATTTGTATTTGTATTTGTATTAATATTTTGTTTAAACGCTGATGCTCCTTGGAACATATTCTGCATGGTTGTAACGTTGCTAGTATTCCAATCACCAATATCTTGATTAAAAGATGATGCGTTCTTAAACATACTTTGCATGTTAGTGACACTTATTGTGTTCCAATCACCTATATCCCCATCAAACTTAGTCGCCCCAGAGAACATGCTTATCATTGATTTGACGAGAGAAGTATTCCATAAACCGATATCTTGGTTGAATGCACTCGCACTATTAAACATTTGTTGCATGTCATTAACATTACCGGTATTCCAAGAACCGATGTTTTGATTAAAAGCAGATGCGCTAGCGAACATATATCCCGTGCTGGTGACACTTGATGTGTTCCATTTACTAATATCCTGATCAAAGACTTTTGCACCATTAAACATGCCATACATAGTCGTGACTTTCGAAGTATCCCAGCCACTAATATTTCCATTAAATGAGGTAGCATTTTGGAACATATTTTTCATATTAGTGACGTTAGCGGTATTCCAATATCCAGTTTCCGAATTAAAATTGATATTTTGATTAAACGCAGAAGCACCACCGAACATATTACTCATATCAGTGATTTTGCCTGTATTCCAGCCACCTATATTTTGATCGAAAACCTTTGCATTATAAAACATGTTGTTTATGAGGGTGACACTTGAAGTATCCCATAGACCAATATATTGATTGAATATTGTTGCACCGTTAAACATACTTCTCATATCAGTAACACTTGAGGTATTCCATGACCCAATATTTTGGTCGACCGAACTCACTCCGTTGTTGAATGAACTCGCGCCGTTGAACATGTAACCCATGCTGGTAACCTTAGACGTGTTCCAATCACCGATATTTTGATCGAAAGCACTTGCATTACTGAACATGTAAGCCATGTTAGTAACTTTCGAGGTATCCCAATTACCAATATTTTGATTAAAAACTTTAGCCCCGTAAAACATTTGGTACATTGTCTCAACATTTGAGGTATCCCAACCACTAATATCCTGATTGAAAGCAGTGGCACCATTAAACATACTTCTCATATCAGTAACACTTGAAGTATCCCAATTCCAAATGTTTGATTTTGTGCCTTCATTAGTAATCTTAGTTGCATCTTTGAACATCTCAAATAAATTAGTTATTCCAGATAAATCAGGCGCATCTGTCGCATTAATAACAAGATTATCCGCACCTTCAAAGGCATCATCTAAATCCTGCCAAGCGATATTGCCCCATTGCTCGATGGTTAATAGCTTGTCGGCATCACCGCTACCGTTGAAGTTTATGCCGGGAAAATCGCCCACGATGGCAACGGTATAGGTACCGGCATTGGTATAGGTGTGACTCGCGGGCCCAGAGGTATAAGTCGTTGAAGTTCCATCTCCCCAATAAACGGTAAACTTGGTATCGCCTGTGCCAATTGGGATGGTGATAGTATTAGTAGCGGATGTGCCTGAGTTATCTGTCTTCCAAGTGGTCACAAACCCCGTATCAAGGGCTGTACTTTGATCATCACCTACGCTGAGATCGACAGTGCCGGTATCGCTGTTACCATTGCCGTCTGAGACCACATAAGCAAAACTATCATTTCCAGCACTGCTGACGGTAACCTTGAGACGACCATCGGCGCGCAGTTCAATCACTGTACCGGATGCTAAGGTTATGGGTGTCCCTGTAATGAGAGCATATGACTTATTACTATCTTCAATATCGATGATGTGAGTAAGCGTTAAGCTGTCGCCGTCTACATCGATATCATTACTGAGCGGATTGATGGTGACCGGGACGCCTGCCGAAACAGTAAAAGCATCATCACTGGCCTCAAGATTTAGGTTAGTGACTGTCACCGCCAGATCTTGAACATCTGTCGCATTATTACTGTCTGTGACAGTAATCTGAACGTTATAAATGTTATCTGCATCGGTATCAGTAGGCGCCTCGAAATCAGGTGCCGAGTTAAAGGTTAACTTTCCTGTTGCACTATCGATGCTGAATAATGACGCATCTGTACCACCAGTAATGGTATAACTAACAGTATCCCCATCAACGTCAGTGCTAGTGACAGTGGTAACCTCAACAGTATTTTCTTCTACTTCTACGCTAATGGAGGGATCAGAGGTGATGCTTGGCGCATCGTTGACGGCTGTAACTGTCAAATTCAAGCTAGAACCTGTAGAACTGAATGCTGTGTTATGTCCGTACGAACCCGAATCACTTAAGTCAACAGTACTTCCAGCTACACCTGACGTTTGATCCCATGCTTGAAAGCCAAGAGAACCATAATTAGTTCCATTCCAGTCTTCATTTGGGACAAACCGTAATGTATCAGAGTCTCTAAGCAAAAGAGTATTCGAGAAATTTTGATTTCCTACAGTAATATTTATCCAATCGGCGTTATCTGAGGAGTATTCACCCAGTACATATTGCCAACTACCATAAGTTGTATCCGCAGTATAAATTGCGATCCCTTCTAACGCACTAGCATCAACATCCGTAAATGTATCTCCATTTGTACTCGCGATGATTTCGGAGATTAGAGTACCTTTATTATCCTCATCAGAAACGTCTTCAAGAATAGTTAAGTTAATGCCAGTTGTAATAGCTATGACCGGCGCATCATTAACCGCCGCAATCGTCCCGATCGCACTGTCTATTGTCTCAGTACCGCCGTCATTAATAGTGTAATTAAAGCTCACAGCACCGTTATAATCAGCATCGGCGCTGAAAGTGATATTACCGTCTGCATCTATATTGACCGTACCATTGGTGACCGTGATGCTTTGTGCTGTACCTTGCGTAAGTATTGTTCCATGAACCGCAGTTATGGTTGCAACATCACTATACCCTTTAAGCATGTCAGTATTTAAAGACGCAGTCGTAGAGTCTTCATCACCATCGAGTAAGTTAGCAATATCAGCTAATAAATAACCCCACTCTTGCTGGGTATCGACATCAATAACCACATCGGTTTCTATTGTTCCCGACTGATATTCAAGCGCCCAGTCGCCACCAAGGTCAGCATGTCCAGTTGCATCATCGGAAGCAGCCACATCGGCATTGGTTAATTGTGATAGCGTATCAATAAACGCGATACCCTGCGCATCGGCGGCCAAGTCACAGCCGTAGATAAGCCAATCACCCTCGGCTGAAAATGCATTACCCCACTGGCTTATTGTCTGTGAGTGTTGAGTTAATTCGCTTTGGCTTAATTGGCTGTTACCAACCTGCACTGAACCTGATGACCCATGGGTAATAAGGTGCACAGCATCTAGGTTTTGTTGGTCTGCGAGGATTTCACTGATTTGCTCAATACCATTACGGTTTGAGTCTAGAATGATGACCTCAATGGTGGTATTTTCATCCGCTTGCGATTGCAAGCTCTCAACTAACGTTGAATAGTCTTCTACGGCCGCATCGATAATAACAAGCTCGTGGCGAATATCATTTGCTTGCGCCGTGGGCTCAACCAATGCATCGACATTATCATCTTGATGGTGCTCAACAGATACAGCACTTTGCTCAATCGCTTGTGCATCTAAGTTTTCAAACTCAGCATGGGCGTCGCGTAAAATAGCTTCCGTTGTGACTTCATCCGGTAAATCTAGGTCACTACCAGAGATGTCTAACCCAGGTAAATCCGCTGACAGCAAAATACGCGGCTCAAGCCCTTCAATGATAGGGAACCCAGACTTACGCTTATTTCGATGTATAGATGATGTCATAACAAGTAAAGCCCCTGTCCGAACGAATAAATAAAAACGCTCGTCGCTGCTGAATAAAACTTAGTTGCACTATCATTGAGTAATTAGCGCTCGATGGGAGCGCTTTGTTACTGTGGTAAAACGATTAAAATCTTATCTAGTCGACTTAATTACTGTTGACTACGGTATGATCATTTTCGGTAACAGCATTATCAGAAATCAATTGATGATCGCTAGGATGCATGGTTGGTTGAGTCGCGTTAACAGTTTGTGCTTCATCACCATTGTGATCCTGAATAAAGCTGACTTTACAACGAAGCCCTGCGGGTATTTGATAATCTGGATTATCTAAAGTGAGACGCACCCCATAGGTACCACTCGCCACATCGGCAACACGATCGATACGATTCACTTTTGCTTGCCACTTTTGCCCAATAGCATCTGCCCAGACGTCAGCTATCATGTCTTTATTCACTTTACCCAATAGCTCTACCGGGATGATCACTTCAACGTTTAATGGAGAAAGTTGTGCAACCCTAACGATAGGTTGGTCGTCAACATACTCACCTAATGTTTTAAAGCGTTCCATGACAAACCCCGTAATAGGGCTGCGAATGGTATGGCGATCGACCACTTCCTTAGCCCGAGCGTATTCAAGCTCTGCGAGTTTGCGATTATCTAGCGCCTGATCAAGTTGCAGTTGAGTTAATCGAGTTTCTGTTTCTGTTTGATCCATCTCTTTGCTCGATATCATTGAGCGATTATAGAGATCAGCAATACGTTTACTTTGCCGTTCACCAAAAGCAGCATTAATACGGCGTAATTCTATCTCCGCCGTCAACGAAACGCGTGTTCGTGCAAGCTCGAGCGACGCCTGATCAACACTTGATTCAAGTATCGCAATCACGTCACCCGCATTAACAAAGTCACCACGATCCACTTCAACCGATTGCAACACTCCTGGTACATGACTGCCTAAATCAGCAACAACGCTGGGGTCAATCACGCAATCAAGAGACTCTAACTCATTGGGTGGCGGCTCAATGGCCGCCGATGCAAATGCCGATAACAATGTTAGTGGCAAAAGCAGTACTAAAAATTCACGTTGTAGTCTAAAACGACCCATAGCTTTTTCTCGCATATTTATCTGGTATTTTGTTGGTACTTACTCAGACAAACTGTCAATATTGACATGGTTAACATTAGAGTAAAAACCAACTATCTTTATGATATTAAATATATTTAATTACTTTACGCATTAACGAAACCACACGAATTCGTCCTATGCAGTTAACGGGAGCAAATGCCTTAAAAATAAGTGCTGTAGGCTTCTCATCCACTGCCCCCACAAAGACTCTGAACCATGGTTAAAGCGCACATAAGCTCTACCGCCAATCCCTGTCACTTTTGTTCCCTTAGGGAGCGCAATGTCTAACTGAAAAACATTTTCTGTCGCGGTTAATCCGGTTTCATCACGCATATCGACACTGATCTCGCCACCGCCGAGTGCACCAAGTGCAATACTCGGTAAGGTTGAGCTGCCAGCAGGCACTTGGCGTATGAGTGTTCCTTGGATAGGTGTATCTAATTGACCGGGCAGAATCACCTCAATCAAACCGGGCCGTGAATTCAATAAGTCAGCATACTCTTGCTTTACAACCGCCCGTAAAATGGGCTGTTGCTCTTGAATCACATAACCTAAAATGGCTCCCTGATGCACAAACTCACCTCGTAACTGATGTGGGTCATGCAAAATAAAGCGTCCATTAACCGGACTGGTAATCAGCAACGCGTCTAATTGCTCATTGAGTTTATTTAATTCTGCTGTCACGGCGTTAATATCGTCTGCAACCATTGCGCCACGCACCCGACTATTATTACGTTCTAAAAGTCGTTTGGTGTGTAACTCGCGTAATCGAGCTTCCAAGATAGTCCGCTCAGTAAGCAGTTGTTTGTCCTCTAATCGTATAAGCAAATCACCCGTGCGGACCTCACTCCCCGAGGCAATTAGCACATCTTGCACAAAACTATTCGAAGGACTAAAAATTTGTCCATTATCATCAAACCACACAACCCCTTGCGCTTGTGTTGTGAGCGCTACGGGTATCTGCAGTAAGCCAGCACAAATAATCATCACAAAACCAAGAGTCGATAGCGCGCGCACACGCCGCGCCTCAAGACGCGGGCTCGTAAAAAGGAAATACAATGTCTGTAATAACGGCTTGAGTATTTGCTTAAATATCGCCCAACTCGCCAAAATGATGCCAATCACAAAAAATTCACTGGGCAAATACATCGCAATACCAATCAACACTAACAACCGATACAGCGGCGATGCTAAACCATAAAATAAGAACCAGGCTGATTCTCCATCTGCCGTTATTGGTGAACGCAGGCCTTTCATGCCAAGCGCATATTTTTGCATAAGGTATAAATAAAATTGATGAGCCCGTGAGGCTAAATTAGGTATTTCAATCAAATCCGATAACACATAGTAGCCGTCATAGCGCAATAAGGGATTACCATTAAATAGCAAGGTTGAGACACCGCTAATCAACATGGTATTGAACGCGATGTCGTGAACAATGCCAGGCTCACTCAGCAACCACACAAATAGGCCTAGAGAGGCCAAAAAGAGCTCGACTAATATTCCGGCCGCGCCAACGAGGGCTCGGCGCCGTTTATCTCTAAATGCCCAGGACGCTGACGCATCAATATAAGGAACGGGCATAAATAACAGCAAGGTAATGCCGGTTTCATGGGATTCACCACCACCGGCTTTGACAGCCATACCATGGCCAAGCTCATGCAAAATTTTGATAATGGGGTAAATCAACCAAAACGCTAGTAATTCAGAACTACTCAGTGTTTTAGCGCCCACCGCAGCCACAATATCTTGCGTATTTAACACGGCTAAAATCATTGCTGTCGCGAGAGTAAATAGCCAAACCCAAAAGCCTGCCGCAGAAAAAATCACTCTTGCCAACGGCGTTAAATAGTTAAGAAAACGATCAGGGTCAAACAACGGAATACGAATAGCGAGCGGATTCCCCAACGCTGAACGTTTTGTTTGCTGTGATTGAGTGTATCGGTTTAGCACATCTTGCTTACCGGCAGGGAGACCATCGCGTAGCACTTCTGCACGTTGCAATTGTGCCAAAATATTAATGATGTCGTCGGTTTCAAGTTGTTCATCAGAAGGACGCACTTTATTGACGAGATAGAGGATTTCTTGCATTGAGAAATCACCATTTAAACGCCCTATCACTTCATAAGCGGTAGCATTAAAACGGGTAAATTTACCACTGGATTCGTCGTGTAAAAGATACCAGCGCTCACCGCGATAATCTTGTACCAATATTTGTACGTGTTTACGTAAATATGGTCGTAATTCAGCGACATACTGCCACATTGATGAGGGGCTACGCTCTTTAGTCATCGATTATATCCCCAAAGACCAAGCCCAAAGGCGTAATCGAGATAACAGGGAGTCACTCCAGACGCTTAATAGGCTTCCACGCCCCACAACAATCTTGGCGGTGCCTTGCATACCAGGACGTAAACCTTCGGGAGGATCAATGATGTCAGACTCAACACGGAAATTATTACTTCCCTGTGCCACTAATGCGATAGGAAAAATCTGTGAAATACTTAATTGGATCGATTGTTCCGACAGTCCGGTTAGTCGTAAATTAGCCCGCTGTCCCGAAGTCAAATTTGCAACATCATGCTCATCAACTTGCAGCGTAACACGATAATTTTTAGCGGGTATGACCTCAAACAATAACTGACCTCGCTCAATAGGCGTACCCAATGCTTGGCTCCAATCTCCACTCACCAATAAACCACTAAACGGCGACCGTAATTGAGTATGTTGTAATTTCTCTTCGACGCTGTTCAACTGGGCATCTGTTTGTGCAATGCTCGCCAGTAGAATACTGATTTGAGCGCGATCACGCAGGGCTAATGCCTGATGATATTCTTTAGCTTGCTTGTCTCGTTCACTAGACCATTTATCATATTCAAGCTGCAAATCTCGATCATCTAACGTCGCAAGGATTTGGTCTTTTTCAACCAGGTCGCCAGCTCTAGCATGAGTTGTAGCAAGGTAACTGCTAAAAGGTGCGACAATAGCTTGCTGCATTTTTCCTTCGACTGAAGCTTGTGCAGTAATAATGTGGTCAGTTTGTACTAACGTTAATAATCCCACCGCTATAATGCTAGCAAGCGCGAACATTTTGCTACGGACATACCCTGGACCAATAAGTCGATGGATCTGCCCTTTCATACTTTTTTGTATTCTTGCCAAAACCGGCAAAGCATTATTAATATTTAAACCAATAACTGGAGCGGCATGATTGGCAATCGTCATTAAGCGTTTTATCGTATCATTATCAAAACCATCGCTTCGATTAGACACCAAAGTTAAAACACCAATTTGCATTTCGCCATCGTGTAAAATAATAGAACAAACAGCCTCATTATCATCATTGAGTAAATGTTGAGTGTGTGTCTGAATAACGGCTGAGGTTTCAGTTAGTGGCGCAGGAATAATAATATTTTGGTTTTGCTCAATGCATTCCTCCATTGCAAACTCAACCAGTCTTATACGCTCAATACGACGGTCAAAATGAAGTTGATGTGACACACTTAATATTTGCACCTGTAAGCCTTTACTCAGTCCGAGTTGTACTCTGGTGCAATTGAAATGATCTGCAAGGAAATTACAAAAATGGTAACCCATAACAGCTAAAGGTTCTTTCACGGTAAGCAATGCAACGGCATTAAGCGCTATGGCAGCATCATCACTATGTTGTTCATTAGCCTGTTTGAGTAATTTTTCCAGAAATACAGTACCCCACTGCAATAATTGCAGTACGGCTTGGCATTGTTGCTCCGAACGCACGTCGAGCGCCAATACCACCACTCCGACGACTTTCCCTTGGCGGATTAATGGTTGAGTAACATAATCAATGGGATGCGATTCTTGCGTAACAGCTTTATTCACACCACCGACACCACTTTTAATGGTACTAGTAGCAATAACCTGAAGCGTTGAGGATAGGGGATTAGACTGAGGCCAAATGGCGATATTTTGAAGCACATCTTCAACGGAATGCGAAGTGAGATAAATCCCTCCACATTGAACACCTGAGATCATGCTACATTGCCAATCTAACCAATGTGAAATCTCGTTGGGACTTGTTGGTGTAATCGAAGTTTTAGCCACTAAACGCTCTCTTTACCCTTTTATTCAAAGAGTTGTAAACCGATGATATTCCCTACATTTTCATTTAATAAAACAGTCCATAGTTCAATAATTTTATCATGACTTCGCCTAATTTAGTTAATATTAATAGTTAAATAAACGCTGAATTGTGAACTCTATTCAGACTTGCTTTCATTAATCCTAAAAATACTTATCGGCTTAACTTACGATTTCTTTTGATAAATCAGTAAATATTGCATTTTCATGTTGAATATAAACAAGTAAAAACAATCAAAATATAGTTGGAATTCAATTCCAATGATGGGCAATATTAAGGTCTAATGAATGCTTTTTTATTCATAATGCAAAATATCGTATCCAGAAAACGAGGCCATCTTGGCAGATGAAAACCGAAGGTTTTAAATCATAAAAACACATAACTAATAGTTCGCTTTATTTGTAGGTTGTTAAACGTGTGGCTATGAATATGATTCCTTCAAAAAGATGAATCAATAATGAAGATACCGTTCACTGTTATTTTAAACGGCGTGCAGTGGAAGATGTTAAGTACCCATGATAAAAATAGCACATTTCAATCATGCATAACTGCTGCGCTAATACCCTCAAAACATGGTATAAACGATAAAATGGCAAAGGGAGAATGCGTTGGCTGTTATTGATACATCACCTTCACCGAAGGATGAATATGTTATTTTACTGCACGGTTTAGCAAGAACGCATCGTTCGATGACGACTTTAGCCTTGGCCTTAAATGCGGCTGGCTATCACACCATTAATTTTTCATACCCGTCGACCCAATATCATATTGCAAAATTAGCTGAAGATGCCATTACTGCCGCGCTTGCACAGTGCCCCAAAGGCAGTAAAGTTCACTTTGTTACCCATTCAATAGGTGGGATTTTAGTTAGGCAGTATCTGCATTTACACACGATTGAAAATTTGGGTCGAGTGGTGATGCTTGGGCCTCCAAATAAAGGAAGCGAAGTCGTAGACCGTTTAAAAACGCTCCCCGGGTTCAAACTGATTAATGGCCCTGCGGGTATGCAGCTTGGCACCCGCTTAGTTGATCAACCTCGCATGCTTGGTGCGGTTAATTTTGATGTTGGGATTATTGCCGGCACTCGCAGTTTTAATTTATTGTTATCAAGTCTTTTGCCAACGCCAAATGATGGCAAAGTCTCAGTGGTCAGCACTCTACTTGATGACATGAGCGATCATATCGCCATCGCTGTGACTCACACGTTTATGATGAAAAATAAAATCGTGATAGCACAAGTGCTGCACTTTTTAATGCATGGAAAGTTTAATCACTAGTTGAAACCTTTATCGATAAAAGCCAGCTTAAAAGGCACCATAAGGACAAACAACTATCTTGAAAAAGCACCGCTATTCGAAAGTGTACAAAAATATAACTACCGTAAAACAGCAAATGCCTACTGTTCAGTATTAGCTCACGAGGAGTGGCACTCAATGCATAAAGTCAGTTTGTTATTAATAACCTTACTCTCAATAGCTTCAGCCCCAATATTGGCAAATGACGCTACACTAACCGATAAAATGAAAGCATTGGATACCGCAGTGTTTGATGCCTTTAATCAATGCCAACAACCCGAAGAACTAGAGAGACATGCGAGCTTTTTTGCAGAGGATGTTGAGTTTTATCATGATAATGGTGGAGTGACATGGGATCGCGATAGCATGATTGCCAATACGCAAAATAATGCCTGTGGGCATTTTACTCGCAAACTGGTAGAAGGGACGTTTGATGCCCACGCGATTAAAGATTTTGGCGCTATAACAGAAGGCGTGCATGTATTTTGTCAAAATAAAACCAACAAATGCGAAGGTAAAGCTGACTTTGTAATGATTTGGCGTAAAGTGGGTAATAAGTGGGAAATCACTCGAGTATTAAGTTACGGCCACCGTGAAAATAATTAAAGGATAATGATAATGTATAAACAAATAACCATACTGTCACTCAGCATGATGCTATTAATGGGTTGTTCTGGCACAGTGCCAACTCTGGGAGTTAATGATGGCCAATTTATGCCCTGCCCTGATTCACCTAATTGCGTGAACAGCCAGCAAGCAACTGCAGATGAAGAGCATTATATTGAACCGATTGAATTTAGCGGCACGTCTCAACAAGCTCAAGTAGGCCTATTGCACGCCTTAAAATTAACAGAGAATGCCAATATTGTAGTGGTTGAAGATAATTATATTCGGGTTGAATTTACCTCGCAGATTATGCGCTTTGTTGACGATGTTGAATTTTACTTTCCACCCGCTGAGTCAGGTAAAATCATGATCCAGGTGAGGTCGGCTTCGCGTGTTGGTCACTCAGACTTTGGCGTTAACCGTGAGCGAATTGAATCGATTAGAAATAACGTTAAGTTATAAATCTACATAAAAATCAATCAGTTCGATGGCAAATTAACTGATGTCTGTTCTTTTGGCTAGAAATGAACTCGATGGAAGCTCTCATACCTCAGAAATTGGTCTGGGAGCTTGTATTAAGAGCCCTCATAAATTGCGTTAGTTTCGCGTTATCTATTACGACATTATCTATTGCGACATTATCTATTGCGACATTATCTATTGCGACATTGTCTATTGAACGTCATCAACAGTCGCATTATTAGTGCCGCCTCATCAAAGTCTGGAGTTAAAGTGAACAGTAAAATTTTTGGGATTGTACTTGTTATTGCAGGTATTTTTTTAGCGTTGTGGGGTTACAATATTTATGATTCAGCAAGTTCTCAAATTACCCGAGCGATAAGTGGTGATACACCTATTGAAGCCTGGGCAGGAATGGCGGGGGGTATTATTGCGGTTCTAATCGGTATTACAAAGTTGAAATAATGAATTGTGATTAAGCGTTAATGCAAAAATATTCAACCATAATGGCTACCAGCTGATGATTATTTATAGGTAACGTTATTATCTCCCAAACCAAATTATGACACGTAAACCGCAAATGACTATTGGCTGTTACTTTTTAAATTTCAATATTATTGGTATTGGTAAAGGTTGCAGTAAATGATCACTGCAACCTTATGTTAGATGTCACCCAATGAGCCTTACTCGGTCAGCTTATCGTTAAGTAATTCGAGTCTATCCTGGCCCCAAAATGGCTCGTCTTGATACACGTAGGTCGGCACACCCAACAAACCTTTTTCAATAGCAGCCGTAGTATTAGCTTCATATATCGCTTCAATTTCACTCGATGATGCCTGCTCGATAACCTTATCAGCATCAAGCTGCATAGACGCCAGGATCTGTGCAATCAGTGCAACATCGGCAATGTTTTGATCTTTTGACCAGCATGCCGCCAGTACATTGACAACAAACTCACTTGGGTCTTGTCCCATTTGTTGTAGCACAATGGTGCATCTGTCGGCCAAGCTTGGGTCTGCCGGGAAAAAAGCCGGATGAAGGTTAAGCGGTAATTGGCGTTTTTTAGACCAGCGTGCTAACTCGATTAAACGGTAATCTTGCCTGGCTTGCGGGCGTTGCTTTACTGGTAACACGCCTCGCTCGGCAAACAGTTTGCCGAGTTTTATCGGCTTATAGTCAATGGCGGTGTGATGCTCTGCTGCAATGGCTGTAAACGCATAGTGACCTAAATAGGCATAGGGAGAAAGGCTGGTAAAGTAATACTCAATGGCTGTTTTCATGTTTCGCGTTACCTATTAATGGCAGTATTTGATAGCAAAGATTGATGGCGATAAGTCATGTCAAAAACAACGTCGATAAAAATGACGTCACAATAAGCGCTGAAATACAGATTCACTGCCAAAAACATAACGTTAGCGTGCAACACCTTACGCAGTCTAGTATTGATTTGTGAGCAAATGTTCTACTTGGGACAGTCTCAATAAACAGTGTAAAAATACTGATATCTTACGTTGATTTTATGCTGTCTCTAAACTGTAAATATGCCTCAGTGATAGCAGTGGCATCTTCTACTTGAGGATAATGACCTAATGTCGGTAAGGTGGTGATATTTGCATTGGGGATTAATTGACAATAGCGATCGATCATATGCTGGCCCGAGATCGGATCTAATGCTCCTGCGATCAGTTTGACTGGTACAGGGCTGTTCACCAGAGCCCCCACCCAACGTTGACGATGTTGTTTGCGTTGCGTCATATAGGTGATGAGTTTGTGCATTATTGCGATACCATCATTATGGGTTAACAATTGCCAAAGCGTATCGACTACCTCTGGCGTTGGTGGGGTTGATGGACCAAATATATGCTGTAAGTTGGCTGCAAATTTTGGCTTGGTGATTCTTTTCGCCACAAACG
Source organism: Shewanella sp. MF05956 (assembly GCF_059758055.1). Classification (NCBI taxonomy): domain Bacteria; kingdom Pseudomonadati; phylum Pseudomonadota; class Gammaproteobacteria; order Alteromonadales; family Shewanellaceae; genus Shewanella; species Shewanella sp. MF05956. Next base: position 15,690 of record NZ_JCAYNV010000011.1, read on the forward strand.
ATCCCAAGGGTGATAATAATAACTTTTGAATTAATACCGGTTTGTGGGTTTCAGGAAACAAGCCACCGTTTAATAAACACACGCTGTTAATGTGTATTTTGCTATCACCATCAACTTGCCTTGCCAATAACTCTTGTGCCACGGTATCGCCATAATCGTGGGCTAAAATATGATATTCATTCACGCCTAACTTGGTTAGCAATGCCTGATAAATATCAGCTTGCTGGCTAATTAAATACTCGCCATTTTTAGGTTTATCCGACAAGCCAAAACCTAACATATCAAGGGTAATAACATAATATCGTTCAGTGAGTTGTTGCCACATGCCTTCCCAGTCCCAACTGGCGCTGGGAAAACCATGAATGAGCAATAATGCCGGCGCTGAGGGATCCCCTCCTGTACGAGTGAAGATTTGCTGGCCATTAAATTGCTCAAACTGTCCGTGTTGTTGCCATTCACTCAAGGTTATCATGGTGAAATTATCCTTAACTTATACTCACTGTGTTGCATCATACTGGCGGGGTTTTCTCGTCAGCACAATAGCTAGTAGCGATAATTGATTTGCTATACCTGTGGCGGCAGTGATTGGTATTCCGCTATACATCCGTGCAGAAGCGGTTATTCCGTTAAGTGCTGCATTAGCGGCAAAAGGTATGGGGCTGGGTGCGGTTATGGCACTGATTATTGGCAGTGCTGGCGCCAGTTTAACTGAAATAATTTTGCTCAAATCTATTTTTAAAAATACCCTAATCGTGACTTTTCTTGTGGTGATTTTATCAATGGCTGTGTTAGCAGGTTACCTATATGAGTTTTTATTTTAGGTCTAAATCAGCACTGATGACGAAGCATTATCATTAAATCGATACCGTGTATAACTAAAGATTCTATTGGTTGCGCTTTATTTAACATAAAGTGCAACTCACTTATTTTAATAATATTTTTTAATATTTCAACGCTCAGGCAACTCCATAAATACTGATTTTTAGGTTAAAAACGCTGCCTGAGTAGTTTTTTTAAACATCCGCAGTATACTTATTGCTTAATCATTCATCGTGACGGTAAAGGTGTTCATGACGACATTGGTAGACCCACAGCTCCTGCATGACCACCTAAAATTGTTATACCGTAGCTCCATTCCTGGTATTGGTATTACCATTATTGCCTCTGCAGGATTAGCATTTGGCTTTGAAGATCAATCTGCTGCCCACCTCAAATTACTCTGGTGGTTATGTTTATCTGGGTTAATGATACTGCGTGCTATCGACGCTTTCCTTTGGGTTGTACGGACGAATAAAGGCACACTCGGATGCCAACATGACTTATATCGTTTTAGCGCAGGTGTAATATTAACGGCGGTTTTCTGGGCATTTTATTGCCTGTTTTTTTACTCTATATTGAGTATTTACGAATTGTTTTCCGCACTGGTTATCGTCTCTGCCATGGCCGGTGGCGCAGCGACAATACTCTCTGGCAATAAACTCGTATCGCAAATATACGCCTCTTTGTTACTGGCCCCCTTTTCAATCCAAATGATCATATCCGGTAACCCTGAACACCGCATATTGGGTTTTTTGGGCCTTGCTTATACCATTGTGATGTTTTCTATCGCCAAAACGGCGGCTAAATTTACTGCGCATTCTATTAAGCTACGGAATGAACATAATCAATTATTAAAAAGTATGGAGCAAAAGGTCATACAAAGAACCAAAGAGATTATTCAATTAAGCCAACGAGATCCTCTTACTCATTTATTAAATCGACGCGCTTTTGTTGAGGCTGCGAATCAACAGCTCCAACAAGCCGAATCCGACGTTAAATATGCTATTTTCTTCCTTGATTTAGATGGTTTTAAGCAAGCCAATGATAATTTTGGCCACCGGGTTGGGGACGAAGTATTAACCGAAGTGGCACAACGGATACAACAGACTTGCGAACATGGTGAAATTACCTGTCGTTGGGGGGGTGACGAATTCATTATCATGGCGCACCAAACCAAACATTACCGCTTTGAAGAGCTCGCGATTAGGCTAAAAAGACAAATCAACATGCCTTTTGTAACGACTCAACATGTCCTTAATATGGACTGTTCTATTGGCATAGCCAAATATCCTGAGCACGGCCAATCACTCTCCGATTTAATCAGTTTAGCGGACTTGTCTATGTACAGCCGAAAAAGTGGGGGTTCTGACGATTTTGTTATGTTTAGCGGTGAGTTAGAGCAAAAAATAAAACACGAAATACACCTCAGTAAAGGTATTGCTCAAGCGGTTTCTGCGGGGCAGTTAAGGCTAGTGTTTCAACCTATTATCAAGTCAAATACTGGTGATATTGCATCAGTTGAAGCACTACTCAGATGGGAATTTGAAGGTGTGACTGTATCACCCGATGTGTTTATTCCATTGGCTGAGAAAAATGGCGCCATCAAAGAAATCGGTTATTGGGTAATAGACGAGTCGATGTGCAAATTGTCTGCATTACATAAGCAATATAAGCCCTTGAAAATATCTGTTAATGTGTCGGTTATACAATTTGAGGATGCCGACTTTGTTAATCAAGTTTATACCATTGTAAGTCAGCATAATGTGTCGCCCAGTGATGTGCATATTGAAATTACCGAATCGGTATTTTCCCAGGATAAACACAAGCTAATTGGCATGGTTAACGACTTTCAAACGCTCGGTTTTTTAATTTCAATTGATGATTTTGGCACCGGTTATTCATCACTTTCGGTCATTCAAAATTTACACATAAACATTGTCAAAATTGATCGCTCATTTATTGCTAACCTTCACCTTAATGGTATTGATATTGTCAAAGCCGTCATGGTGATGTCGCATGGATTGGGTTATCGTATCGTTGCGGAGGGGGTTGAAAACAGACAACAAGCAAGCACACTCACCACCTTGGGTATCCATTACTTGCAAGGGTATTTGTTTGATAAACCCCTTGAGTTTGATGTATTAGTTCAACGACTCGCTAGCCACACCACAGAGCAACAATCTCCAGCACTATTACGCTCCGCTAATTCTTAATGGTTAGCGCTTATTATCCCTCGCGAATTGATATCCTTAAATTTGCTTGCTCAATACCATTCGCTCAGTGCACTATGAACCTCTCAAACATTTAATGACAAGCTCAGTTAATCGACAGAGAGAAACATGTTAACCGATCCAATATTTTGGCTTGTCGCCATACCAGCCGTACTCATTACCGGTATCTCTAAATCAGGCTTTGCAGGTGGCGCAGGCGGCTTAACGGTGCCGTTATTGGCTCTCGCCATTAGCCCAGCTGCGGCGGCAGCGGTCATGCTCCCCTTACTGGTTTACATGGATTTTTTAAGTGTCCGCTCGTGGTGGAATAAACAAAGTAATCGGCAATTATTGATTTTATTACCTGCGGCCATGGTCGGTATTGTGGTGGCTTATTTATTATTTGATCAACTCAATGAGCAGTATCTTCGCGGTATTTTAGGTGTTATTTCGTTAGGCTTTGGCATTTATGGATTAACGTTTGGTGAGTGGTCTCAGCGAAAACCGTCTGCCCTAATTGGCCGAATATGCGGTACGCTTGCTGGGTTCACCAGCTTTGTCGCCCATGCCGGAGGGCCACCATTAAATGCTTATTTAATCCCACTACGATTAGAAAAAACACAATACCTTGGCACCGCCGTGATGTTTTTTGCCGTTATTAATGCAGTAAAATTGATCCCCTACACCATGCTAGGACAGATTAATCTGAGTAATTTACTGGTTTCAGCCATGCTTGCCCCTATTGCTTGGATTGGGGTAAAACTAGGGCTACGCATTCAAGATAAATTTAATGAAAAACAATTTAAGCAGATCATTCTGAGTTTAATGATCGTAGTAGGTTTACGTTTATTGTGGACCGCATTGATGCCGTCATAAAAAGGGACATGTAATGAGCACTGAAAATCGATTTTTTTATGAGCCGAGTAAAGGCCATGGCCTACCGCATAATCCATTAAATGCGATTATTGGCCCACGCCCTATTGGCTGGATTTCAACGCGTAATGCCCAGGGACAGCGTAACTTAGCCCCTTACAGCTTTTTTAACTGTTTTAACTACGACCCACCCATTATTGGTTTTGCCAGTACAGGTTGGAAAGACAGTGTGGCTAATATCGTCGAAACGGGCGAATTTGTGTGGAACTTAACTACCCGCAGCTTAGCCGCGCAAATGAACCAAACCTCGGCGCCATTAGCTCACGGTACTGACGAGTTTGAATTTGCAGAATTAACACCTATAGCCGGTAATATTGTCGCGGCAGATAGGGTCGCCGAAAGCCCAGTCAACTTTGAATGTAAATTAACCCAATGCATTCAGCTCACTGATGCGAATGGCAATAAAATTGATACCTGGTTGGTACTCGGTGAAGTGGTCGCGGTACACATTGAAAAGCACTTACTCAGTGCAGAAGGCATTTACCAAACAGCCTTAGCAGATCCAGTGTTACGTGCTGGCGGACCCTCGGCGTATTATGGTATTTCAGACGAGCAGCGTTTCGATTTACATCGTCCTACGCTATAAGCACGAAACAATTAAGGCTACCCGTTGGTAGCCTTAATTTTCTTGATAAACAGCTCGAATAAATTGTTAGAACTGGTAATGTAAACCCAATGCTAATTGCTCAATTTCAGCATCTATATCATCAACATAGCCGTACTCATCAATATCAAGATCGCCTTTGCTCATATCGTAACTTAACCGAAGGTTAAGGTTTTCAGTTATTGCTGCGTTTAGACCTATGCCATAAGTTAAACCAAAACCCGAAGCGGTAAAGTCATCATAGTAACCATCAACAACAACCGCCATTGATGCCACACCCACTTTAGCAAAAACCGAAAATGTCTCATTGAAACGCGCAGTAAATGTGGGAGTAAAGGTGAGTGCACCAGCGACCACATCAAGGCCATCTTCACCCACATCAGCGGCAAAAAAGTTACTTTCTAAACCAAACCAGTCGTTAAATTGATAACCACCGTATATCCCAAAACCTGTCGCATCGGCTGAGCCACTGGCATCACCAGAACCAAGTTCTGTTTTATTCACTGCACCACCGATATAAAAACCGCGGTTATCTGATGTTGATGAGAGGGTATCGGTGTTGGCAAAGGCAGGAGCAGCTAAAACAGCACACAAGGTTGTGGCAAGAAGAGACATTTTGTACATCATTGTTCCTTAATGATAGTGAAAAAATCTGGCGAATACTATCACAAAGAATATTAACGCAAACAGTTAATATAACTATATTTTTATCAATAACCCCCGACCATGTACAGCAGCGTTAAACAAGCATCATATAACCAATTTATGTGGCGTGATTAAAGCAGCAAAAAGCCCAGGAGATCATCTGAATAAGATTAGCACCTGGGCTTTTTAGCGGGGATAATTAATCTTTAATGGTTTACTTTCACCCTCAAAGATCGACGGCCCTTAAACGTTATATTAAAGATTAACGCCTAATGCTTTTACCGTTTCGATATTGATGTACTTATCGGTTGGTAAGTTATTATCGTTTTGGAATGCATTAACAGCTTTGATGGTATCAACACCCACTACGCCATCAATCTTACCTGGGTTATAGCCTTTTGTTGCTAATGCCTGTTGTAGATCGGTAATGGTTGTACGCGTCATGTTGGTTTCACATAAAATTGGACGCCATTCCATAAAGCCATCTTTATCAATACGGCTCAGTGACACTGTTTCAAACTCTGCAGGCACTTCAGAACGCATCTCTTTCGCAGCAGACACTAACTTAGTCACACTCATGGTTTCATATTTTGCAGCAACATCTACGCGCTGAGTTGATGCAGGGCTTACCACAACACGGCGACTAACCGTTTCAAATTCAGCTGGCGTTTCTGTCAAACAAATCTTGTTGCCAGTGCGAGTTGCTTTTGGGTGTTCGTCGTTATGCACTTCATGCCAAACAAACTCAACATCAGCGACTTTTTGAGTGACCTGAACGTCTTTATACTTAGCAGGCACTTGTGTACGCACTTCTCTTGCTTCGCTCACTAACTCTTGCACGCGAACTGTTTCGTATTCTTCAGGAATATCGACAGTGCGTGATGTTGCAGGAGACACCAATACGCGTTTTGTCAGTGTTTTATAAGTGGCTGGCACTTCAACTAAACACATGATTTCGCCAGTTGCTTCATCAATTTTCTGAATTGGGCCAACGCCTTTTTTCCAGATATTGTGAGCCGGTACGTCTACAACGTCTTCAGTAACCGTTTCATATTGTGCAGCCACTTCTTCCATACGAGTACTGGCTTCTTTAACTAGGATACGCTTTTCAACCCAACGGAATTCTGCAGGAATGGTTTCAACGACATCATATGCTTCAGCAACCAGTACAGACTCACCTTTTTGCTCATAACGTGCAGGCATGTAATGTTCATGGAAACACATTCCAGCCGTAGCATTATTAAGATTAATACCGTGCTCTGTTGCGGCTTTCAATAATTCAGCACTTGCAGGGGCACTGCCCTTACGTAAGTCGACTAACCACTGCGAACCTGCTGCACGTATTAGTTTTTGCTCAGTCACAACATCGTAAGTTGCAGGTACTGCGACCATGTTAAAGCTAGCAGGTTGTACTTCAATGGTTTCAGTGGCCTGTTGATATTGTGCTGGCACAATACTCACATTTTCACTGGCTTCTTTTACCATGACGGTTTCTGTGTAATTTTCGTAAGTAGGTTCTACCCATACACGCGCATAACATTCACCAGGTTTAGCATTAGGCGGAAGTAACTCACCTTCTGGGCTCGTTTTACCGGCTATAGCATCTTGAGATTGAGCTTCGCGCTTAGCGACCGCTTTTTCTCTTTCTAGCAAGGCATTGTTTCGTTGCGCTAACTCTTCTGCGTTGTATACAGATACACTGGCTGGTTGTGACAAGTTACTACATGCAGTCAATAAAATAGCAGCAGAAAGTGTGCTCAGTTTGAAAATGGTTGTCCTTGCAATGGCCATGATTACTCCTGGATCGATTAAGCGGATTTGCTAATATAATGTAACAATATGTAAATCTTTGTTACATTTTGCGCACAGGATACCGTCAAATTACTGACTATTCAACAGCTGAACGTAAAACCGCAAGCCTAATATAAACAATAGCTTGCATTAAACGCGACATTACATCGTCACTTTAACGTCACAATAAATGAAACAATTGTTTCTGAAATAAAACCAATCGATGTTAATAAAGTGTTTTAAAACAAGTGTTAGGTTGCTTATTAAAACATCAGCATGCCCACCGGCATGCACCACGATCAACCGCTTTTTTACGCATAAAAGATACATTAGAAAAAAATTATAAATTTTTACACTCTCACAATAGATCATCATAAATGCGCATTAATACTGAGAGATAAATAAAGGCATTGCAGATAAAATGAACATCGAGGAATAGTTAAGCCTATATTTGAAGTTTGTTACAATAGGGCTTAGTCAATCACGCCGAGACACGCTTACACATGCCAAACCCACCAGTATCAGAGAATGTTTTACAACGCATTAGTCATGCTATTGGTGCAAGTCATATCAGCCATGTAGAACTCATACAACCACTTTGGGGTGGTTATGGTCAGCTATTCAGAGCTTATGTTTGTGGGACATCCTATCCGTCTGTCATTGTAAAATACATCCGCTTACCGCAACCGAGTTCGCACCCGCGAGGTTGGAATACGCCTTTGTCACACCAACGAAAATTGCAATCTTACCTCGTTGAAGTGAATTGGTATCAACATTATGCCAACGCACATTTACAACAACCATTGAGCCCTTTACCTCATTGCATGCATGTAGAACAGCGCGCTGACGAGACCTTACTCGTATTGCAAGACTTAAACACGATTGGGTTTACCCGGGTTAATCCTCATGTGACCCCCTCGGTTGTGCGGGCGTGTTTAACCTGGTTAGGTTATTTCCATGCACAATACATGTCAGCCAACCCCAACGGGCTTTGGCCAATAGGCACATATTGGCATTTAGACACGCGCCCAGATGAATATGCCGCGTTACCTGATGGCCCGTTAAAGTCAGCGGCGGTTATGATTGACCGTGTATTAAGCCAATGTCCATTTCAAACTCTGGTCCACGGTGATGCAAAGTTAGCTAACTTTTGCTTTAGTGAAGACAACCGAGCTGCGGCAGTCGATTTCCAATACATTGGCCAGGGCTGCGGCATGAAAGATGTCATTATGTTGCTTAGCAGTGTCTTGAACTACCATGAACCAGAAAGCATGATTAATGCTTATCTTGAGCATTACTTTAGCGAATTGACTCACGGACTAAGTCAGTTTCATCCTCATATTAATCCGCAAGATGTTTTGCACGCTTGGCGGCCGTTATATTGTGTTGCATGGGCTGATTTTCAGCGGTTTGTAAAAGGCTGGAGTGTGGAACACGTTAAAATAAATGCTTATACCGAATCACTAACAGCATTAGCAATAAAGCAACTCACAACATCCACCTAGGCTTACCCTCTTTTGACTTAGTGTCGTGAACCTAATTTATCGTTTTTGCTGCTTTATTAACCACACAACTTATAATTCCTGCTCACCATTGGCTAAGCTCTATATTGCCGTCTACAGTTGATTAACACCTTATTTTTAAACGCTAATTCGTTAATCCGCTCGCGCTTGTTAGGCTGTGTGTTGCCTATACCAACTCAATAAGAAGACGGCATATGGAAAGTCCATTTACGTACATTTTGATCACTTTATTTTTTTCGAGCATTTTGTTGGCGATTATTTTTTTCATGACATGGCAAACCATGGGGAAACAAAAGTACGCGTTGATGTTTTCATTATCTTTTTTAGCCTCAACCACTCTTTGGGCAAACTCCCTTTTTAAAAGCCTGTTTTTATCGCACAATTTGTATTGGATGATTGGCTGTAGCGTGTCGATTTTGTCTGCCGTTCTGAGCACATGGGGGCATTGTTTACGCACTAAAACGCCAATTTCCCCTGTGACCTTATTGAGTTTAGGCATAGTGGGCGTCGTACTAACCTACTATTTTACCTATATAGATCCTTATATTGGTTTGCAAATGTCGCTGTATTTATTCATTGATGTGATATTTCTACTCATTACCAGTGTCGTCATCATTAGACATCGAAAAAAATCACGCCCGGCTGAAATCGGCGCTTCTGTGATGCATTTTGTGTTTGCGATAAGTTTGTTTATTGCAGCCAGTATCGCCTTATCACAAGGGCGTAATATGGATGTTGAGCTCATAAAAATGTATGCCGTAGTCAATTTTACTGCCTTACCAGCAGCATATGTGGGCATGTCGGTGTTTGTTATTTATATGCTGGCGTCTGATTTAGCAGAAGAAATGAAACTGCTGGCCATGACGGACACGCTGACAAACTGCTTAAATCGACGGGGTTTTTATGTGCGTGCCAAACAACAAATACTGGAGCTGCAACAACAAGCACAACATGTGTGTTTGATTTATTGGGACATCGATAAGTTTAAAGCCATTAACGATCAATATGGTCATGCGGGCGGTGATGAGGTGTTGGTCAGTATTAGCCAGATGATTAAACAGCATGTTAAAAAAGACGATTTGTTGGCCAGAATGGGGGGCGAGGAATTTGTTATTTTAATTGGTCGTACTTGCTATGACGACGCTAAAAATGTCGCTGAGCGATTAAGAGCCATGATAAATAACACACCGATCCCGTTCGGCGAGCAACACATTAATATCACCGCCAGCTTTGGTGTTGTCGAACTTGGCTCGCAAGACATTAGCGTAGAGCAAGCAATCGACCTTGCCGATAAAGCATTATACCAAGCCAAAAGCAGCGGCCGAAACAAAGTGGTGTTTAGCTAACCTAAACACCATCAAACTTACTTATATACCCAATCAACGACTCTAACTCAGCACTTATGTTATTCGGCAACATCAATACGGATATTGTCACTTAAGGTTTCAAGCTGAGATATCAGTAATGCAACGGTGACGTTCTCAGGTAATCTTAATATTAATTTAGCACTGTAAACGGTTTTACCTAAACTGGTAACTTGAACGCGGTAACATTCCTGATGATCGACACTGATTTCAAGATCATTTAAAATTTCATTCATGTCATGGGTTAAGCCAGAGCGATCATTACAATCTAATGTGAGCTTGCACTCTGCAGATAAATGAATAGCCTCATGGGCATATTCTGCATAAACAAAAGTCAGTTGGCTAAACTGTTGCTCTAACGCTTGTTTTAACGCCATTTCTTTATCAGCATCAATCATAACCCGCATCATCGCCACAAATTGGCCATCAAGCTTAATGACTTTACTGGTTTCCCAACTCGCACCTATTTCACGGCTAACTTGAGCCAACGATTGCAATAAATTAGGCTTTAATGTGCCCAATACTGTTGTTATAAACTTATGTTGCATAGTGCCTCCATTGAGAAATAACGCTTACTACAGACTATCTATCACCTTAAACCTCGTCTGTGCACTAGAACACAAATCGCACAAAACCTTCGTATAGAACAAGCAGAGTCGTTCACTGCCTTATATTAATTGGTATAAATTATTGATTTTGCACGCACTCACACACTTAGCGTATTTGTGTTGCTTACATCACAAACTTAAGCTGATTACTGCAATCAAAATGACATATTAAGCTGCGCTTAACGTGCTGTTTTTGATTATTGTCACACCAATCAAAACGACTAGCGGTACATCACCCAACAATTAAGCTGCTTTGTATCCAACTGAATTTTAAAGACTTATTAACACAACATTTGCCCAACCAAATCAACCACAACAAACAAACTCATAACCACTTGATTTTAAATGCATTTTTATCTTATAAGCGTTTGTAAGAATACTCATAACGAGTTATTGCTACCTCAGTAAGGTTTCTCTAAGATGCGCGCCTTGCCCAATAAGGCTACAGATTAACTTTTTAGCGGCTGCATGAGCTGTTGAACTTTCCACTAAGGGAACACCATGTCTACAAAATTTGCGAATCCAGCACCATTAGGTTTAATGGGGTTTGGTATGACCACCATACTGCTTAATATTCATAATGCGGGCTATTTTCCAATTGATTCGATGATCCTTGCGATGGGGATTTTTTATGGCGGCATTGGTCAAGTTATTGTCGGTATGATGTGCTTTATGCGTGGTGATACTTTTGGTACCACGGCATTTACTTCATATGGCTTATTTTGGTTAACCTTAGTTGGAATTATTTTAATGCCCAACATGGGTATTGCGGCCAGTCCGGCACACTTTATGGGTTGGTATTTAACCCTATGGGGCACATTTACCGCCTTTATGTTTGTCGGATCGTTACGTTACCCGCGCGCCAAACAGTTTGTGTTTGCTTCACTGACGGTATTGTTTTTCTTGCTTGCTGCTCGCGACTTTACCGGTAATGCCTTACTCGGCACCATTGCAGGATTTGAAGGCATTATTTGTGGCGCCAGTGCCATTTACTTTGCCATGGCACAAGTGCTTAACGCTGAATATGGCCGTACTATTTTACCCGTTGGCGAATTAACGCAAGTTAACGTATCAACTAATACTCACCGCCAACCACAAGCAGTTACTGCAGAGCCTGTCGCGTTACACTCAGTTAACGCATAAAAACGGTTGCCATTAAAACAATAAAAAAGCCGGTGCAATCATTGCATCGGCCTTTTTATTTTGTTTTATCATAATTTAATTAATGACTTGGCACACTTAATCATTAGTGCGCTTAATCATTAGTGCACTTGAATGACTAGTGCACTAGACGGCATCCACACACGGTATTACTCGGTTGAAATAGTACCACTGCATAATCTTTGGTTTCATCACGTTCAAGTACCTGGACACTCAGTGAGTGCATACCGTTTTTGTTTAAGTTGATGCCACTGATATACGATAAATACTCATAATGCTCTGGTGTCGCCTGACCTTTTGCTCCCACATACTCTTTTTTTGTGGTCACTGAAATATCAAACATTTGTCGCTCAGTATCCACCTTATTCACCTTACCTGTCATCGATAACGTTCCTGCGGAGTTACCCTCTAAATCATAATAGCGATAGTTTATTTGGGCTAAGCCATCTTTAGAGACTAAATCGACCAGTAAATAGTGATCACTATCAGCCTTATCCGCTTGATGATTAAATAATTCAGAGCTGCAACTGAGCATAAAATTAGCCGGTTTGGAGGTCAGTGAGTATATTGCTCCTACGCAGCCAAGTAAGCACACAAGTACCACAATATTGATGGCCCATAATCCTTTTCTGGTCATTTACTCACCTCCTCGTGACCGACTTGATAGCGTAATTTGGCCACTTGAAGTGCTGCAAATGTTCAATTTGTCTAACCACTGCGGTGTCACAAATTGCTTTGGCTGACGCAAATCGCTAATTTTTAAATTACGGATAAGAGACTGACCATAATGATCTCCTCTAAGGGTGATATTGAGCACTTGCTTGTCGTGCGATAAGGATAAAAAAATGCGCGTCCATATCGTTACCGGACAAAATTGTAAACCTTGGATCAATTGCTGGCTTTGCTCTATAAGGAGTTCATTATTGGTTTTAGACGGCGAATATAAAATGATATCAACTTGCTGACCTGAGTTTAAGGTGATGGTTTCTACGCTTAATGGCAAAGCAGGGCCAACTGATTCGCTCGTTTGATTAAACCACCAAAAAACAGCGAGTAACACGCTAACAAGAGCCATAACCACCAGCAACATTTGCAGTGGTTTAATCAAAGTTTTTAACCATGATTTGTCAGAATATTTACGGGCACGATGAGGCCTAAGCAAGTAGCCCTGGCCTTTTACAGTTTCAATCAGCGTTTCATATTGTGGGCCAAGAAATGAGCGTAAGGTAAAAATAGCTCGGGATACCGATGCTGAACTTAGCGGCAAGTTATCTTCGTGCCCAGACTCCAGTAATGGTTTAGCCACGACGTTGCCTTGATACTCCACCAATAATGTCAGTACATGTAATTCTGCTCGAGGAAGATGCCACACCACACCAGTGTCTTGGTTAATCAAATCCCCTTTGCCAATATCGAACCTACAATGGCCCAATTGCATTTTTGACCGCCTCAATAATGACTTAAACGTCGACCAATACAGTGTATGCAAAAAATCTGATGAATTCTGTGATCCTGCTATCTAAGCGTTTTATTCCTTAGTAAAAGTCAGTGTTTAAATTTACAATCTCATCAATCCGTGAGCAATATCACTCTATTTACCAGAATTAAAATGAGTAGATTTGCCATCCAATGAGCATAAATGTGATAAATAAGGCGACTTAAGTCACATTTCATATTCGTTTTATGCGATTTTATCGTCAATTAACTGCTGCAATAATCACACTCTTTGTATTTTGAAAACCTCTACTTTTATCTGCTTTGAATCACACCATTAATAACTCCATCACTTATTGTTACCCCATCAAGTTGTTCAGCAGATTTTGCTAACGACTCTATAGCTCCCAACACCAGCGATTGGGAATAATAAAATAACGATGAGTAAAGGGTGATTATTATGAGCATAAACAGACGTCAAGCATTGACACAGATTATTGGTATTAGCACCGCCGCTGCTGGAGCCACCTTATTAGGTACTTCCGCTTTTGCTGCCACAGACGCAGATGGTAACTACACCCTCGCATTAGGTGAAAAGTTAAAATATATACCACTAGATGCCATGGCAACTGCAAAGCTTGCTTATGAAACAGGCGGCGGCTGTATGCACCAGGTGTTTCACGCCATTATCAACATGCTATCGACATCAGCCAGTGCCGATGCCTCTAAATTTGCCACTATTCCTACTGCGTTAGCAGGTTACGGTTGGGCTGGCGTTGTCGGCCAAGGGACCTTATGTGGCAACCTGAATGCTGCCGGAATGTTGATTAATATTCTCGACGATATTAACGGTCAAAATAATGCCATTATTGGCGCCTCGTTCCGCTACTACGAAACGACAGATCTGCCATTATCATCTGCAGAATTTATAGCGGGCATTGGGTCTACCGAAGCTAAATCGCTTGAAGTAGGTACAACGTCAATTGCTAACAGCCCATTGTGTCACTCATCAATCAGTAACTGGTCTGCCGCCTCAGGTAAAGAATTCGCCTTAAAAGGTGAACGCTGCAAACGCCTCTCTGCCAGTATGGCTTACTATATTGTTGATTTACTTAATCGCGCTTACGGCGGAGAAGATATTTCAGCATTAACCATCGCGAAGCCGTCAGTAGAAGCACAAGCTTGTCAGTCATGCCATGGCGTAAGTTCAACAATGGGCTCAGCTGCCAGCGTGAAAACCGATATGGAATGTACGACTTGTCATACAGGGCATTTCAATTAAGGAGCGCATCATGAAGATCAAATATCTTAGCGCCATTTTAGCCAGTAGCTTGCTAATCTTTGGTTGTGGCAGTGATAACGATGACGACGACATCATTACCGTTGAGCCGCCTGTCGTGGTGACACCACCCGTTGTCGTTGTACCACCCGTGGTTGTCGATCCTGTGAGTGAAGGCGTGACTGTTGATGAAGCCACCGACATATCGATGCAGCTTGACTCATTTGATGCGGCAACGGGGGCATTAACGTTCACATTGACCAATGCCGACGGTAAAGCCATTACCAATGCCAGCGATTATGACATTGTGTATTTTGGCTACCCAGACCCAGCATCACCTTCCATTAAGCCAAAAGCCTGGAAGCGCTGGCATGTAACGCAAAGCTTCAAGTGCGATAAAACCGACAGCGACAATTGTGTCGGCCTACTTCAAGAAACTGATGTTGAAGGAAAGTATACCTTTGATGCAACCGACCTCGACCTAGGCAGTAAAGCCGCTGCTGGCGCTGTAGAAGTGTTTAAAGTTGCGGTTCAAATTCATGGTTCAATTGCCAGCAATGAAATCACCCTTATTGCCGCAGATGAATGATGATTCCCCCCACGTTAGTTAGGAACATAGCCAGTTCACCTAACTAACCTTGGACCTCAGCCGCAGGCTCATATCTGCGGCTTTTTTTAACTCTCAATGTTATACCAATTCCATTAATTATCTGGTCATTCAGCGGGAGTTCTGTGTCTTCTAGGCAAGTAATAGAATTGTAGGCATAGTTGTTCTCGGCAACAGCTCCTGCGTTGCTCTACCTCCTGCATCCATGCAGTCGTACGTCAAAATGCTATTAAGCAGCATGGAAGGCACAGAAACCCGCCTTACAGGAGACACTCAGACCGTTCATTTCTTTGTTGCATTGCCTTAAAAGGGAATAACCATTATTTCAACAATGCGCCTCAAACTGAACAATCTGAGTGGCTCTGATTGGTCACATAATTAATAGAATTGGTATTAACCTTTACCCCAACAAAAAAGGGCCTCGTTTATACGAGGCCCTTTGTTTTATGAACGTTTACGATACTAAATTCTCAATTCTCAACACTCTACACTCAACGTTAACGTAGTTGCTGCATTAAATACGCATAAACCATTGAGCTTAACTCGGCTGCTTGAGTATTATCTGCGGCACCCGCGTGGCCACCTTCAATGTTTTCGTAGTACAACACATCAATGCCCATGCCTTCCATTTTAGCGACCATTTTACGCGCATGCGCTGGGTGTACACGGTCATCACGAGTTGAAGTGGTAAAGAACACTTTAGGGTAATTCACACCTTGCTTTAAGTTATGATAAGGCGAGTAAGTTTTAATGTATTGCCACTCTTCGGCAATATCAGGATTACCGTATTCGCCCATCCAACTGGCACCCGCTAATAGTTTGTTATAACGTTTCATGTCTAATAATGGCACTTGGCACACAACAGCGTTATATAGACCAGGACGACGAGTGAACGCTGCGCCCATTAATAAGCCACCATTACTGCCACCTTGAATACCTAAATGTTTGCTTGTGGTAATGTTACGCGCAACTAAGTCTTCGGCAACGGCCTCAAAGTCTTCATAGGCCTTGTGACGGTTTTCTTTTAAGGCGGCTTGATGCCAAGCAGGACCATACTCGCCACCCCCACGAATATTAGCTAACACATACACACCGCCCTGCTCTAACCAGTTTTTACCGACTGTGGCTGAGTAAGCGGGTAAGCGTGACACTTCAAAACCGCCATAAGCATAAAGCAACGTTGGATTGCTGCCATCTAGCTTGATATCTTTGGCCATCACAACAAAGTAAGGCACTTTGGTGCCGTCTTTTGACGTCACAAAGTATTGCTTGGTTTCAAATTTATCAGCGGCAAACTGTTGTGGCATGCCTTTAATTTTGTCTGCTTTTAAGGTTGCACCATTAAAACGATATAAGGTTGAAGGCTCTAAAAAGCTGGTGTAATCAACGAAAAACTCATCGCTGTCACGTTCAACATCAAACACGCTTAAGGTGCCGTTGACTTCAAATGGTGCGGTCTCACTTTTCCATTCACCTTTGTCGTTTTGCATATAACGCACTAGCTTACTTTTAACATCGTCTAACCAGGTCACAAATATGGCACTTTTACTGAAGTTAATTTGTGAGATAAATGCTGTTGTAGTCGGTGATACAAACTCACTAAACTCAGGCTTTTGCGCAATGAGTTTATCAACTGGCGTCATGACTATAGCGCCTTGTTTAAAGGTGCCTTTTGCTGTTACGAGATCGCTTTTTAGCTCGATATACAATTGGCCTTTAAAATAGCCTTTAATGTCTGCATCTTCTGGGAGCGGTAACGGTATCAGTTTGTCATTTTGATATACGTAATGTTTGGCGGTATAAAACGTTAAGCTTTCAGTGATGATGTTGAGCGGTGTTTTGTCATCAAACACGACATAACCAGATGAGGCAACCGATGCTTTATCACCTTTAAAGACGGTCTTAGCTTCAGATAATGGTGTGCCGCGCTTCCATAGCTTCACTTGGCTTGGGTAACCAGAGTCGGTCATGCTTTGATCATCGCCAAAATCAGTCCCAACAAAGACAGTATCTTTATCAATCCAGCTAATCATTGATTTAGCTTCTTTAAGCAAAAACGGTTTCTGCGCTTTATCAACAAAGGCTTTAGTGGTGAGGTCAAACTCACGCACTTCAGCTGCGTCAGCACCGCCACGCGATAACGACACCATGCAACGCTCATTGAGTGGGTATTGGCAGTTCATGCCTTTGTATACCCAGTTGACGCCTTCGGCTTTACCTAGCGCATCAATGTCGAGCACCGTTTCCCATTTCGGGTCGGCTTTTTCGTACTCAGCTAACGTAGTACGACGGTAAATACCGCGAGTGTGAGTTTCGTCTTTCCAAAAATTATAAAAATACTCACCTATGCGGCTGGCATAAGGGATCCGCTCTTTATTATTTAATATCTCAAGGCTGTTAGCCACTAAGGTATCAAAGCCTTTGTAGGCTTTGATATGGGCAGCTGACACATCATTTTGTTGCTTAACCCACGCCATAGGCTTAGCGCCTTCAACGTCTTCTAACCAAATATATTTATCTTCTTCTGCTTGAATAGATGTTGCCATTGTCATCGCACTCGCTACGCATAAAGGTATGATTCGCTTAAGCATTTAAATGTCCTTTTTGTTATTTGCTTGCGGTTTTTTCAAATATGTCACTACTTTATAGGATTTACACAGATGTTCAATCGTTAAGCTACTGTAAACTGTAACAAGTTATCGCAGGTAAAATAATGCCCAATAGAGTGGCTAAACAGTTATAATCACCACGACATTTTTATCTCTGGTTTCCCCTCAATACAGGCATCAACATGGCTAAAACGGCAGCGGCATTACATATTTTAGTGAAACACCAAACTCAAGCTGAAGATATTATTAAACAGCTTAATAACGGCGCTAAATTTGATGTATTAGCCAAAAAACACTCTAGTTGTCCTTCTGCCAAAAGTGGCGGCAGTTTAGGTGAATTTAAAAAAGGCCAAATGGTGCCGCAATTCGATAAAGTCTGTTTTAACGGCGAACTCATTACCCCGCATTTAGTTAAAACCAAATTTGGCTGGCATGTGGTAAAAGTGCTTTATCGCACTTAGGGCCTATTGAACATGGCTTTATTAGAAGCCACAGTAGACGAAAAGAGACAGTGGATTAGCGACAACGGGCCACTGTCATCAAGACTTATCCATTTGCATATTGACTTATCACTACTACTTACGCAGCTTGATATATAACTCGCCATCGCGAATTTGAACATCCTCAACACCATCGGCGAAGGTATTCCAAAAGCCTCTATCGCCAAACTCACTGACCAAGTTGACGTTTTTCATATTGCCTAACCAGGCATTGGGAATAGGTACGCCCATTAAACTCACACCCACTAATGCCACCACAGGGCGACGATTCGCATCTAAACGAACATCCAAGCCAGTATTTACCCGTAAAATTTCCCCAGGCATTACCGGAAAGTCTTTGGGGATCGGGATCAGCATGGTCGCACTGGCTAAGTTATTAGAAAAATCGATCGCTACGCGCTGGGCAAAATCAGGATTACGACCAATCATCGCATTCACTTCTTTTTCACTAAACGACACTTGTCGGTCGGCATCATATTCACGATAGGCTTGTGGTGTTAGCTCGCCTTTGTCGTTGATAGGGTTGTCATTGGTGTGATGGCTATTGATGGTAGCGCTGTTTTGACTGGCTCTATCACTGTGACCAGAGGCACTGCTTGGCACTTGAGTCCTTGAGTCGAGCGGCCAACCAAGCTGAGTTAGTTTTTGATCTAACTTTTGCTCCTCTTTGGCATTTAAGGTTACTGGAGTCATTGGCGAGGGGAAAATATACGTGCGAATAACAAAAAATGTTAAACCAACCGTGAGCAATATCGTCGCTAAAATAATCAACAATAACTTAACGCCCGAGGCCCCTTTTTGTTGTTTGTAGGGCACAGATAAATGGATATATGAAGCTCGCATAGCATGCTCTTTCGTTATTGATTTTGTTCATGGTAATGCGCGCAAAGGCTAAACAGCAAATAAAACACCACCACTATAAAAATAAAAAACTTGCGCCTACACCATTATAAACACTCAAACTAGTTAACAATCGCGCAAAATTTGAGTTACAAACTAGCTGAGTTGTAATAAAATCGTCAATCGAAAGTACGTAAATCAACCAAATAGGTTTGAGATAAATAAAGGATTATTTTAATGCAGTTACTCTCTCGCAGCACCTTAGCGCCCTTCATTATTGGCACCAGCCTCTTGCTCACAGCATGTGGAGGCGGAGGCTCATCAAGTGATGATAACGATAACACCTCAGGCTCCACTGCACCGCAATGGGTTTCAGGCACTTTTGCTAATTATTCAAGCCTGGCCAATCAATGTAGCGCACCATTAACCCAAAAGCTGTGGTTACGCTCGTGGAGTAACGACACCTACCTTTGGTACAACGAGATCATCGATCGCGATCCCGCGCCTTACAGCGTTGCCGAATATTTTGACCTATTGAAAACCAATGAGCTATCAGACACCGGGAGTCTAAAAGATAATTTCCATTTTTCGATGTCGACCGAAGAATGGAACCTGCTTAATGGCTCTGGCGCATCTGTCGGGTATGGTATGGAATTGAGTTTACGTAATGCCTCTGCAGGCGTGAGCAGACAAGTCACCGTTGCTTATAACGAGCCCAATACCCCTGCAAGTAATGCCGGTGTGAGTCGTGGAGCCGTTATTGTTTCTGTCGATGGGGTTAATGTTGCTAATGCTAACGATAGCGCCAGTATTGATACACTTAATGCCGGTTTATTTCCAAGCACCAACGGTAAGCAAACGGTATTTGTAGTGCGTGATTTAAATGCTCAAACCGATCGCAGTGTCACGTTAACGGCTGCGACAGTAGTATCAACGCCGGTACAAAATACCAATACGATTCAAACGGCTAATGGCAAAGTGGGCTATTTACAATTTAACTCACACATCGCAACGGCTGAAAAAGGCTTATATGATGCGATGACCACCCTGAGCAATGCACAAGTTGATGATTTAGTATTAGATATCCGTTACAACGGTGGCGGACTATTAGCTATCGCGAGTCAGCTGGCTTACATGGTTGCCGGCGACGAAGCCACAGCAAACCACGTATTTGAACGTACAAGCTTTAACGACAAATACCCAACCATTGATCCGGTCACTCGTGACGCCTTAACGCCAATGCCGTTTATTCCTGAATCACTTGGTTTTAATACGTCATTACTCAGAAGCGGCATAGCGTTACCGACATTAAATCTTAAACGTGTATTTGTATTAACGACGCCAGGTACCTGTTCGGCAAGTGAAGCATTAATGAATGCATTGCGTGGTATTGATATCGAAGTCATTCAATTAGGCGACACCACTTGTGGTAAACCTTACGGTTTTTACCCAACAGGTAACTGTGATACCACTTACTTTACTATTCAGTTTAAAGGCGTAAATGACAAAGGTTTTGGGGAGTATTCTGACGGATTTGTGCCATCAACAAATCCAACTGTCGACAGTGAAGTACAAGGTTGTATGCTAGATGATGACCTTACTCATGCGTTAGGTGATAGCAACGAAAGACTGCTTAGCGCGGCATTATATTATCGCGACAATAACAGCTGTCCTGCCACTGCAACGGCTGTAGCACGCGCCCCTGTTAAAAATACCTTTATTGACCCAGGCTTTATGTTGCAAGACACTCGCAATCAAAATGTGTTGTTAAACAACCGCATTTTAATGCCACAGGCTTCGGAGCAATAATGCTAAAACCTCTCATAGGGCTCATTGGTATCGTGCTTATAAGCGGTTGTGTGGCAACAGCAAGCGAAGTTAACGCCTCGCCTCAAGCTGCGACAATCACTAATCCAAATGCGCAAACTCACGCCGAGTTACAGCAAGCAATAGCAAGCTTGTTAGGGGTCAGTAGCGTAGTGATTAGCGACAGTGCCTTTACGCAATACAGCCAAGAAGTGATTGAACGCGCACCGCACAAAGATGCCAACGGGTTATTAATTATGGGCCGCAGCACAGAAATACCTGATGCGATTCAGTTATTAACACAAGGTGATAAATGCCTATTGCAACATGTGCAAAGCGGCAACACGGCAAACTTATCGCAAGTACGTTGTAAGCTTGAAGACGCGCAATAGCAGCATATTGAGTGTTTTGATATAAGCGAATAAACCAAAAGGCCAGAGCATATCTTAATATGCTCTGGCCTTTTATTACGCGTTAATGCATTTCACCGCTAATTTATTTCACCGCTATTTCACTATTAACTCACGATTAACTCACGACACTGTAAAGCCAAGCTCCGCCTTTTAGCATCATGGCAAAACCAATACCCATCATAAATAAATAGCTAAACATAAAACCTATAGCACCGTTTGAGCCTTTTGCAGCGTCAGGGCCCTCTAGCTCCATGATAACGCGACTCATGGTCAATAAAATAAAAAAGTTGATGACGATGCTTAACAAAAAATAGTCACTGATCAAAGGTATTACACCACCAGCAACAGATGCAATAAACAGCAGTAAATCACTCAGTTTCTCTTTAAATGAATATTTTCTCTCTAATATAGACACACACAGTACCGCTAACATGAGTACCAGATAATACAGTGAGCTGGTTAATGCGGAGAAGATCCCTTGCGATACCGTGATGGCATTCGGATCTATTGTTGCATTCAGCTCTGTTGTTGCAATAGTGTCTGTTACGCTTGAGTCAGTAAAAAAACTGGCTATCCAATGACCAATGCCAAAGATGATTAACCATGCAACAGCAAATGACACCAGGCCACCATAATCAATCGGATGACTGGCTTTTCGGTTTACAATCAAGGCCAATAACACACCACATAACGCCACGCCAACCAACACGCCTAACGCGTACCAGTATTGGTCTAAATAAAAAAATGCGAAGCTAGGAGATATCACTAAAAAGGATTGGTAAAACTCATTATCTTTAGTGGTTAAGCCAGTATCTTTATAAAAAGCGAAGTAAACAATGAAGGGTTGTAACAGCACAAGCACAGTGCAGAGGGTAATAATATCCATATCAACGTCCGTAAAAATCCATGTAAAAGAGTTATTAAATCAATAAAACAACACGCTAAAACCTGAACAGTATAAACACCAGGGTAGTAAATTCAATCATTTATCGAATGCCATAACGTATAAATAGTGCTCGGGTCAATCATGTTTAGAGACTCACTAAAATCAAAGCCTATTTAATCTGTTTTTTAGTCCAATTGTGCAACAGCCATCTTGCCCCCAACAGGCTAAAACGTGATAAAATCTCGCCCTACTCACTTCAACCACACAAGGTAACGCAATGAATCCTATTATTGCCATCTTAAAAGAACACAACGTCACTGATGCACAAATTAATGAGTTGTTTCAAACGTTAACGGAAAATCCATTTGCAGCAATGGCAACTATTGGTCAATTAGGTATTCCTGCGGACAAGCTACAACAATTAATGGCCATGGTGATGCAAAACCCAGCCTTAATCAAAGAAGCAGTTGAAGAGCTTGGCCTAGATTTCTCGAAAGTTGAAGCGGCAAAAGCCCAGTTACAGCAGTAAGCGTGCCGGCTCATTACATTAGAAAGGCCAGCATCACAAGATTCTGGCTTTTTTTAACACCTCGAAATAATACCAATTCACTCGCCTTCAAAAGCCGTTAACCAGGTTTTGAGTAATTGGTTTAATGCTGGCACCTCGCTGGCAGATAAGCTGGCAACGAGTTTGTGCTGCACGAGTACATGTTGTTCTATCATCGCATCAATCACTGTAAGGCCTTTGCTGGTTAATCCAACAGATACGCTACGGCGATCTTCAGTGCTGTGTACCCGCGCTATGAGTCCTTTAGCTTCTAGTTTGTCTAGGCGGTTAGTCATGGCACCCGAGGTTAACATCATTGACGACAGTAACATTGAGGGCGTAAGCGTATAAGGCTTACCACTTCGTCTTAATGTCGCCAGCACATCAAACTCACCCATGGTTAAGCCAAACTGCTTATGGCAAGCAGAGATGTCGGCTTCAATGTGTTTTTGTAAACGCAAAAAACGCCCTAGCAATGCCATAGGCACGGTATCTAAATGTGGCTTTTCTGTTGCCCATTGTGCGACCACTTTATCGACATCTTCCATGCTTACTTTTACCTTTTATCAATCAGCAATAAAACTTAACGCTAAGATACTTTATATAAAGTAACTTTACAAAAACAACTTATCAGTTCAAAATCGCCAAGTATCTTCACGTGAAGATAAATTAACACCAAGGTTATTTATGAATATTTTACTTGCCATGATCCCCGCTTTTTTTTGGGGGACAACCTATGCGATGACTCAATATACATTGGCAGACTGGCCCCCCTTATTACTCAGTGCACTGCGCGCTTTACCTGCAGGATTAATATTATTGGCGATAAAACCCAGTCGTCCAGCGTCTGCTGACTGGTCTATTTTAATCAAGCTTGGGGCCGTTAATATTGCGGTGTTTTTCTGTTTGATTTTTGTCATGGCATTGACACTTCCCTCGGCCATCTCTGGGGTTGGAATGATCTCGGTGCCTGTATTTGCGATGCTATTTCATTGGGTTGTAAGTAAAAAACGTCCCAATGCTATACAGGCATTTTGTGGTGCAGTGTTAGTTTTACTCGCGTGGATATTGTTTGACCCAAGTTCAATCACCCTAAACCCAGTCGGGCTCATTGCCATGCTTGCAGCCATAAGTTGCATTATTGTCGGCAGTACGATTACCAAAGCGCTTGGTTCGCGGATTCATTGGTGGACTATTTTAACCTGGCAACTGATTATTGGCGGCGTGTTACTCACCCTGGTGTCTGGCGTACAAGCACTGATAACACCAGAGCCTTATTTCAACGTGATAAGCGGGTTTAATTGGGGTAACGCGTTAGGGATAATATGGATATTGCTGCTCAATACTGTATTGGGCTACAGCATGTACGTGTGGTTATTGCAGCGGATGTCTGTTGTCGACTTTACCTTTGGCAGTATCGCGAATCCGATTGCTGGTATTGCCTGTGGCGCCTTGTTACTCAGTGAATCATACACAACGCATCAATACACCTTGATGGCCGGAATGATATTAGCCTCTATTGCACCGACATTGATTAATCTATTACGGGTTAAGTTACGCAGCTCTGCGTTGATAAAGTAGCCGATCAGTAATGCTTAAAAATTAAAAAAGGATAAGCCATGGCTTATCCTTTTTTGTTAACCCGTATTAACTTAAAGCACTGGCACTTTATAAGGCATAGCACCTAAATAGTCTTTTTTACCGACTTCAACGCCGTTATGACGCAAAATTGCGTAAGCCGTAGTGATATGAAAATAGATATTTGGAACCGCATGCTCAATGGCAAATTCATATCCTGTTAGATACTTACCTTCCCAACGCGGCTGCGACACATGCACCTTGTCAGCATGGCCAAAATCAGCCTCACTAAAACCTTCAAGATACTTTAGCACTGATGCTATACGCTGACGCAATTCTGCTAATGTGGTTTCACTGTCATCGTGCTTTGGCACTGTGTCCATGTTTCCGGTTAAACGAGCTACACCCACTTTTGCCGTGTCGCAAGCAATCTGCACTTGGCGAATAAGGTTAAATTGATCAGGCGCTAGGCGAGAATTTAACAGCACAGCCATGTCGACTTTTTTCAGTGCAGCAAAGGCTTCTGCTTTATCAAGAATATGGTTTAAATTATTCAGCATCTTGCTGAATTGCACTACAGTCAGATCGTAAAGCATGAAAAATCCCTCAATGAAGCTGCAAAAACTGCAGCGTGTAAGTAGTTAGTATTTAGTATTTAGTATTTAGTAATGACGAATCAGTAATAACGAGCTTGATTGCAACAAGATGAACCTATTTTCATGCTCATGCAACACATTACTCCGACGAGTATCGCGAGCTTTACAGTAATGCCCGCAATGTATTAAGCGCATCAACCGAGAAACCCTGATCATAAAAGTAAATCACTTTACCCTGAGGGTTTAACAGCACAACCCGAGCATTATTTGGCTTATCGTTACCGGTAAAAGCTTGTACTTGCTCACCATCTTGATAGACAGTGACCACGCCTTTCCATAGCGGTTTAGGAATACCCGAGCGCATACCGTTGTTTATCAAAGTGCTAAACATCCTCGGAAATAATCCCTGAATAGTCGGCACTTCGTAAACAGGCACTTGAGTTTGGGTCATGTCGAGCCCAATTAACCAACGATCAATATCAAATTGCGAATCTTGTTTATAGCCAATTAACAACAACGATACCGATCCGTTCAAATCGTCCGGCAGTGTCATCGGTTGCAGCTCAAGGGTTTCCCCTGACACAGAAGGGAAAAATTGACCTGTAATCGCCTGGTTTGGATAGCTGGTGCTGCAGGCACTGAGAAGCAATATGGCAGTAATTGTAATTAAAAAACGCATGGTTAAGTCCTTTGATAGCAATAACGATTATTGATATACGCTTACAAGCAATAAAAAGATTGTAGTACCCAAATTCAGTTTAGAAGTGTGATCTGCAACACATTACTTATTATGACTCAAATTAAACTGCTCTTGATATTATGAATGCAATATTGATATTGAATTTTCGGTAATCAGTAACGTTTTTGGTCTAAGTCTATCGACAGTAGCATACCCCAATAATTAACTTACATCTTTTATCGTTTACGATTATATTACTGATTTAAAGTATAATTTTTTATTTACGTCATCTCGATTAGGAAAGTATCGCCATGGAAAGAGGCACGTTAGTTCGCTGGAACGATGAAAAAGGCTTTGGGTTTATCAAACCAGAAGCGGGTAATGATCAAGATGTCTTTATTCATATCTCAGCGTTAAAGCACATGGCCAGAAAGCCCAAGGTTGGTGATGAGATTGTATTTCATCGTGAAGCCCAGCCAGACGGAAAAGTCAAAGCTATAAAAGCCAGCATTGAAGGCGTTGCCGTTGTTGCGAACACCCTGCACTCATCAACCAATAGCACCGCACGAAACACACATCGACCCAGCCAAAAACATCACAATCATCGTAACAGCAGCCCAATACTCGGCCGTATGTTTATGATTATTCTGTTTCTTGGGGTCGGGATTTTCGGCTATAAGCAATATGAGAAAATGGGTATAACCCCTATACAACAACCTGAGACAACTCGAGAAGTCTTTCTGGAAATCAAGCCAGAGGTGCAATACACACCGGTTTGGCGAACCAAAGAGTCTAATTCAACACAACAAAACTTTCGTTGTGAAACAGGCAAAACACATTGCAGTCAAATGCGCTCATATGAAGAAGCAACCTTTTATAACCGTAACTGTCCAGGCACCCAAATGGATGGTGATCATGACGGCATCCCATGCGAACGGCAATTCAATAAATAATTATTAAAGAATGGAGTCATAGAAAGCAGATTCAGATTTAACTGCCGCCGGATCTAAAATCTTAGTATAAGTTGTTAGATTCTAGGTCCGAGGCTTGAGATTCTCACTAGCCTTTACCTATATTACACTGATTGCTTAACGCAGCTTGTTTGCTTGCGATACTGGCTTGGGGTCATCTGTTTGCAGCGTTTAAAGCTGTGGCTAAAATTGGCCCCATTACTGTAACCAAGCCTCTCAGCGATTTCATCCAGGTGCATTGGCGTTAATAGTAAAGCCTCTGCAATGCCGACGCGCACATCGTCTCGCACCTTGCGCCAACTGGTTTGTTCCTGCTTAAGTTGCCGATGCAAAGTGCGAGTAGTGCGGGCTAAATGGGCGGCAATATCTTCCATCGATGCTGTTAAACCTAAATGCACTAGGGTGTCTTTTACCAATTTGGCGACGGGTTTCCAGTTTTGTTTTTGTTGTAATAATTGACTGCATTGCGCTTCGCACAGTCTGGCTGTGGCTTCATTGGCTTTGGTTAATGGCAAATCGAGCAGAGGCGCTAAATGAGCAAAGCCATTGTAATCAGCATTAAATCGAATATTAACCCCAAGGGTTTGCTCAATATCCGCTATTGATAAGTGCGCCGGTGCAGCTGCAGTAAACTGCAGTGTTATCGGTAAATCTTTATGTTCAAAGACTTCGCGCTGGATCATCGCCGCGCCAACCATGTCTCTTACCAACACCAGTTCGCCCAACTTGCCCGGCACGTCACATAAAAACGTCAGCGCAATATCATCATTAAGTTGGTTTAAGGTGATTTGCGAAAACACATAGGTTAAATCTAAATAACGTAAGCCCAGTTCAATCGCTTTTCTGGCGGTACTGCTGGCTAAAAGAGCGTAACCCATGATGCCATAACTGGTTAAATGGTATCGACTGCCTAAAGCTACGCCAGCAGTAAACGGCGACGATGTGTGCTGTACTAGATTATTTAATACCTGTAATTCTTGTGTATCTTCAACCAGTTGGTCGTGATCGTGTAATTGCTCGCTTGTCAGCCCTGAGCCATTAAGTAAAACGCCCTCTTCAATACCCTGCTCAACGCCGTAGGCCACAATAATTTGCACACTGGTAATGCTGCGAAATGCCATAAGTTACGACCATGATGTCTTAAAATCACAAATATACGTCCATTTTAAGCGTAGATCAATTGAGCGAAATTTCCTATGCTGGGGAATCGACACAATTTATTAACAATATTTGCATGCGCATGCAGAATAATAAGACTCACAATAATGATAATAATTGAGGCCCTATGACTCAAACAAAACGCAACCCTTCAGTGGTGATTATTGGCGCCGGTATGACAGGCATTTTAATGACCATTAAACTGCGCGAGGCAGGCATTACCGACATTGTTGTCCTGGAGAAAAAAAAGTCTGTTGGCGGTACCTGGCGAGAAAACACCTACCCAGGCGCAGCTTGCGATGTACCCGCTCACATGTATACCTATTCGTTTGAGCCTAACCCAAACTGGAGTCGTTTTTTTGCCCGCGGGCCAGAGATAAGACAATACTTTGAGCACGTGGTCGATAAATACGATGTCGCGCGTGATATACGTTTTAATGAAGCGGTAACCGACGCCCAATATACCGATGGAAAATGGACCGTCAAAACAAACAAAGGGCAAACCTACATTGCCGATTTTATGGTGTGTGCCACCGGCATTTTACATCATCCCCAATTCCCAAGTATTGCTGGGCTTGACGATTTTAAAGGCGCCAAGTTTCATACCGCACAATGGGATCATAGTGTCGAGATATCAGCCAATACTCGTGTTGGAATAATCGGTACGGGGTCAACGGCGGCGCAAGCGATACCTGAATTGATTAAAACTGGCGCGGCCGTGTCGGTATTTCAGCGTACGCCGCAATGGTTAATGCACCTGCCGGATTTTACGTTTTCACACACCATGCGAAAACTCATGACCCGTTTTCCGATTATTACCAAAATCCATCGCAATACCGGTAAATTCTTTTTAGAGCATTTTTTTACCAAAGCCGTGACCGGCCAGTTTATCCAAAAACATTTGTTGAGTTTTTTGTGTAAAGCAAACTTACGATTAAGTATTAAGGACAAAGTATTACGTGAAAAGCTTCGGCCAAATTATCAAGTCGGTTGCAAGCGAGTCATTATCAACAGCACATTTTATAAAGGCATTCAAAAACCCAACGCACAACTGATCACCGAAGGTATTGAACGCATTACCGAAACCGGCATTATCACCAAAGATGGCAAGCACCACGAACTGGATGTATTAGTGTTATCGACCGGATTTAGCGCATTTAACTTTATGCGCCCAATGAACCTCATTGGCCGCAATAATGTACATATTGATAAAGCCTGGGCACATAAAATTAAAGCTTACCGCTCAATGCTACTTAGCGACTATCCAAACTTCTTTTTAATGCTTGGCCCCAATACTCCCATTGGTAATTTTTCGGTTATCGCCATGAGCGAAGTACAAACAGATTACGTGATCAAATTAATTGATAAATGGCGTGCGCATGAATTTGATGAGTTTGAAGCCAAACCACAAGCCATTGATGACTTTACGGCTTATGTCAAAGAAGGTTTAAAAGGTACCAGTTGGGTGGGTGGCTGCCAAAGTTGGTATTTAGACGCCGATGGCGACCCTATTTTATGGCCATACACCTGGCAGCGGTGGGTTGATGAAATGAAAGAGCCGCAAATGGAACATATCCATACCACCACGTTTTAATTAACGGTTAACAGAATCATTAAATGGGTTTCGTAATGAATAAAAACACCATATTTATTAGCGGCGCGGCTTCAGGTATTGGTCTGGCCACCGCT
Organism: Shewanella sp. MF05956; assembly: GCF_059758055.1. Classification (NCBI taxonomy): domain Bacteria; kingdom Pseudomonadati; phylum Pseudomonadota; class Gammaproteobacteria; order Alteromonadales; family Shewanellaceae; genus Shewanella; species Shewanella sp. MF05956. Next base: position 44,940 of record NZ_JCAYNV010000011.1, read on the forward strand.
CAGCACTTTTATAAACAAGGCTACTGGGTCGCCATGGCCGACATCAATATGGTGCAACTAACACAAGCCACCGAAATATGGGATAGAACGCGAATACGCTTGTTTCAACTGGATGTTGGTGATGTTTCACAAGTACAACATGCTATGGCAAAATTTTGTGCTGAACATAATGATTGTTTGGCGATATTGCTCAATAACGCCGGCATCCTAGAAATTGGCGCGTTTGAAGCCGTCTCGATTGAGCAGCATCATCGCACTCTTAATATTAATGTTAACGGGGTGATGAACTTATGCCATGCGGCCTGGCCCTATTTAAAAAACCATGGCAACAGCACTGTGATTAATATGTCATCGGCCAGCAGTGATTACGGCGTACCAGAACTGGCAAGTTATTCGGCCAGTAAGTTTGCTGTAAAAGCCCTGACCGAAGCGTTAGAACTAGAGTGGGCAAAATATGGTATTAAGGTTTGCGACGTCATGCCGCCCTTTGTGGCAACTAACATGCTTAAATCACAACAAAACAGCGCCAAAGTGTTAACTCGCCTTGGGGTGAGTATCACCGTTCAAGATGTGGTCGCTGTCATCGACAAACAAGTTAGGCGCCCAAAAACTCACAGAACAGTCAGCCTGTTTTATGGGATATTACACCGATTAAGTAACGTATCACCGGCGTTTATTAATCGTTTAGTGATGAAATGGTTAAGCCGATAACCCCTTTGAAGCGGATACAATACACATCAAAAAGGCCATAAAAATGGACAACAATAATAAGCCTCAGCCGTCATCTGAGAACACAATATTACACACTGCTAAACTCGAATCGTCACAGTTAAGCGTCGCTAAAATGTTGTCACTACTGCCTTTATATAAACTCCCCGTAGCACTGTTTAGGGTTATCTATGCTGCAATGGATAAGCTGGTTGGGCTGAATAAAATTGCCATGGATAAGGTGACAGATTTAACGATTCCAATCAGCACAGACCTTGGCGACACAAATACCATTAACCTGCGGATTTACCACCCCAGCAGTAACATCCCTAAAAAGTCCTTAGTGTATTTTCACGGTGGTGGTGGCGTGATTGGCAGTATTAACACTCATGACCGTTTTTGCCGGTTTTTGGCTAAGCACGGCAACATGAATATCATCTCAGTGGGGTATCGTTTAGCCCCTGAGCATAAATTCCCTAGCGCCATTTGTGACAGCATCGAAGCCTGGAACTACATTAACGACAACCATCAACAGCTTAATATCAATCCAGAGCATATCGGTGTTGGCGGCGACAGCGCAGGCGCTTATTTAGCCTGCATTATTGGTTTACCGTCATTACACACAACGCTGCCAGTACAAGTCAAAGCAAAGCCTAACTTTCAGTTTTTAATTTACCCCATGGTCGATTTACAAGGGCTCAGCGAGTCTTACCGTTGCTTCAATAAGCAGTTATTGCTAACACGCGATTTAATGGATTTTTTTAGAGGCCATTATGTCAATTCACTCGACGAAGTCACCCTACCCTTAGTCAGCCCACTCCAGGCCGCTGATATAAGCCAATCGCCTAGCACTTACTTATTAACACTTGGGTTTGATCCATTAAGGGATGACGGTATTGCCTATGGTAATCGATTAAAAGGTGCCGGCGTTAACATCCACCACGAGCACTATGACGATTGCATGCACGGGTTTATCTCCATCACCACACTCAGCAAACGCGCCAAACAGGCTTGTCATGATATTGCTGCAGCATTGAAGCGCTTTAATGATTAAATGGCAGATATGAAATAGTTTGATCGCTTATCCCTGCATTCAGATTAGTTACCAAACCAACTTATGCTAAAATGCGCGCTCAGCTTTATGAATGTGCAACCTAACTCATTTGTTTGACTGAACCATCGCCCCAAACAGTAATAACAAATGAGGATATATCATGAGTAAGCTTAATGCAGAAGAGCGCAAAGCGCGCGATAACCAACGTTTTTCACAACGTGTTGATGAACGCAGAGTAAAAGGCGAAGATGTGGTCGGCTATGCACTGGCCAACGAGAAAGCGTTTAAATTTCTGACCAAGACAGAAAAGCACAGCTTTAAAGAACGACAAGCCACGCTTGCAGAAGAAGCAAAATTGAAAAAGCTGCAACAATTTGAGCTTAAAACACAGCAAGAACTAGAAAAAGCGGAAGCGGAATTTACTGATACTAATCAGTAAACGAAGTGTAAACACCAGCCATTAGTCACCATAATGGCTGGCTTGATTTAAGTAAGAAACCTGAGCCCTGGTTAGAGCCCTAGTTAAGTAGACAATCTATTTAGCAACATTATTTACAGGCTCAAAATCCTACCCATTAATGTGTGCAGAATAATGGTTAAAAAGTCATTAGCGAACAGATCTTTTGCACAACAGCCCAAACGCCCACTCAAGCCTTAACTTTTAAACTTCCCGTTTAGTACACACAAACAAGGCATTGCCTGAGGCTAAATCCCACGGGATGATTCTATCGTAATCGTGTTCAAATATTTGCACATCAAAATACGGTGCCAACAATGCTTGTAGCTCAGTAAAGCTTGTGGCGACCATGGAATGAGAGTCTTGCCACATCTGTGTGGCGTCAAACTGAGTTTTGGCAATACTCAAATTAAGAGTCTGCATCTCACCTGCACCGCTGTAATGCCAACCCGACTCAAAAATAAATCGGCTGTCTTCAAAATCAGCACTGTGACGCACTAAGGCATTATTATTAATCTTGTGCTTATCGACAGAATTAAAACAAAATAAACCGCCAGAATTTAACGCCTTATGCACACTGGCAATACAGGCTTTAAGCGCCTCGGTACCTTGTGAATAATGAATGGAATACAAAAAGCAGGTAATTAAATCCAGCTTCTCTTCAACATAAAACTCAGTCATGTTTTGCAAACTAAACAGTGCTTCAGGGCAACGACGCATAGCAATGTCGAGCATAGGCTGATTAATATCAAGCCCGCTGCTTTGAAAGCCTAAGTCGATAAAGTGCCTAACATGCGGCCCAGTGCCACAAGCTAAATCTAAATGTTGTTTACCATTATTGCCCAAAATCTGATGCAAACGAGCTACGCTATTGCTTTGCTGTTGGTAGTTAATATCACAACACATTAAATCGTAATAACCGGACAAATCGGTATAAAGGGCATTGGTAGACATAAAATAGAATCGAAGACAGGCTAAATTTAAGGTGGCGCATCATATATCAATTAGCCTGATTGAGAAATCATTAAAACCAGCCAATCCATCAACAATATTGACGCGCTAAACTTTCGCTCCAGTAAATTTGAACGATGCTGGCAGCAAGCCCTTATTACGGCCGATTTACTCCGTTGATTATCAGCTTAACGATGAGCTAACTCACAGTTAGCGCAACGAATACAAACCACTATTTGTAATACAATATGATTGTTGTATTCTGGTGTTCTGTTTTAGTCATGGTTTTGAGGAACAATCCAATGAGAAAGATCCAACTGAGCTTATTAACCGCCAGTTTACTTGCCGGTTCTGCAGTCGCTTCAATTGAACTTGATACTGCCAAAAAATTTAATCTTGACCCCACCCATGCTCCGGCACAAAACTTCGATCTATCTAAATGGAAAATAACCTTACCGGAACTCTCTACTGAAAAATCAGCCAAGGTGTTAGAAATAGACAAGCAACAACTCAGCGATACCCAAACGCCTTACTCTCATCCGCAGTGGTTTTATACCAATAAAAACACCGGCGCATTAGTGTTTGTTGCGCCAAATGAAGCACCAACCACGCCAAATAGTAAAAATACCCGCAGCGAACTTCGCGCCATGTTGGCCGATAAATATGATGAGCCGACAAACAATTTCGTTGTAGCATCACACTCTAATGCCAGCGAATACGGCGCGATTGGCGGGCAACTAAAAGCAACACTATCAGTCGATAAAGTCAGCAGCAGCGGTAATGACAAAAAGAATGGTGCATATGCTGTGGTTATTGGTCAAATTCATGGCTCAGATAACGAACCGCTTAAAATTGTTTACCGTAAATTGCCAGAGCACGAATATGGTTCTTTAGCCTGGAGTTACGAGCTTAACCCTGAGCCAAAACTACAAGATGCTGTCGACAGTAATGGCAAAAAACTTCGCCAAGATATTCGTCATAATGTGTTTGGTAAATACAACCTGCGCCAGGGTGCTAGCGATCCAAAAGATGGCATTAAATTAGGTGAGATATTCGCGTACGAAGTGAATGTTGAAGGCGATACTATGAAGCTGACATTTACCAAAAATCCAGGCAGCGACAAACCCATCGTAAAGACCTTCGACGTTAACCTGGCCCAGGGGAATTACCAAGACCACAAGGTCGATCTAGGCTATAAAAATGATTGGATGTATTACAAAGCAGGCGTTTATAACCAATGTAATACCAATAAAAGCAGTTCAGATTGCCAATGGCGCGGCATGGAAGCAGGCGACTATGCACAAGCGAGCTTTTATCAACTTGAGTTGAAGCAGTAAGTAACAGGTTATTGATACTCATTGGTTAGCTTAACTTTTTACAATACCCATTATAAGACCATAACATCCCGATAAACTTCGTGTCGGGATGTATCAATGTTTGACATGACGCCACTCAGAAATGTACTTTAAAAGTACTCCAAACCGTAAACCTGCCATGTCACTAAGTACCTAAAAACTCGATACGTTCAGGTATCAAAAATTTCTTAAGCGAATAGTAAAGTAACGCAGTTATCACGGTTTTAGGCAAAGTTGCAATGGGTTCTTACTCAATCAAAAAGCATCTAGAATCAAACGATTATAGTCATTTCCCATATTCTTTGGCTTCATTAAACTGGGTTGAATACATCCATTGTAATAATTGTTTTACTGTACCTTAGTTGTTAAAATTTTAACTTGCTATCGGATTTTTAATTATATGGAGATTGATAATCATGAATAAAAGTGTGCACCTTAAGTAGTTTTCCAATGACGAACTTCTTTTTGATGAAAATGAAACAACCATCATTTTAAAGTTTATATTTATGAATCAGCATGAATTGATAGATGAATTGATTATTACTGATGCTGTGCGTGGTTTTGCTCAAGGATTGTTGTTGGAAGCTGTTGATTCCTCATATGCAATGGGGTTTATTGACGCTTTATTTGGTTCATTGATGAATCCTACTGCAGGAGTTAAAAAAAGTGCTTGTTAAATTTGGCAGAAAATCTCTCAAACATTGGTTTCATCATGCATCAACTAACGACTTAATGCGTATTCAGATTTACGATATCGTGCGTAAGCAGCTATCGGTTAGTTTTCTGACAATATTGAAAATGCATGCGAATGGCATAGCAAAGATAGATACCCCTCACTTTGGAATACTTGCTCTACATGGTAATAATAAAATTGTGTGGGGTTAAATATGAAGCTTAGAACTTTATTCATTGGTGTTGCGGCACTTGTTATAATTTATATCATTGGTGCTAGCTACACACTATCGAATAGAAAGATTGAAGATGTCATTCTGTGTGGTGCCGGTGAAGATGGTCTGTATATTCCTCATACACTTTGTCACACTTTTTTAATTAATTTTAGACTAATGGATTCAGATATCGCAGAGTTGGAATCTAGAGGAGGCATCGCAACCCTATTTGGGATTGTAAATGAAGATAAAAAGTACCTCTATTTAAAAAGATTTATTAACAATGGTTCTTCAGTGAATGCACCAAGTACGATTAGTAGCCTACCGCCACTTCATACTGCGTTATTGCTTAATGATAGTAAATTAGTCAATTTTTTGATTCTTCAAGGCGCAGACCCTAAACAAAAAAATACCCAATTCGACTTGAATGCCTATGACTTCGTTGTTCATTTACAAGCGAAAAAACCTTTGGTCGATAGAAGTGACGTTTTAAAAGCACTGTCTCATTAACCCCCCGCTCATAATAAAATGCGTATGAATGGAACCTGAAAAAATGTTAAAGATTACGTTAAAAACGATGACATAAGTACGCTCTTACAATAAAAAGCCTCAATATAGCTAAGTATTGAGGCTTTTTGCATATCAAAATTCAGATTTTAATCTTTAAATCAAATCTAAAATTTATGCCTGTAATACATTTAACAACAAATAAATCGTGTTAGAAAAAGCACTTATCATGACATTTAGCTTTTAAAAAGGGCACTGAAACAAAGTAGCTATTACCGCTTGCGTCTGATCAACTGACTTAATAATTCAAAACAATCACGTACAAACACCTACCGTACCAAACGCATCAGTTCATTAGCATCTAACACCGCAGGCTTTCTTTTAATGAGTACACCTTGAGAGTCAAACAGAAAGACTTCAGTCAATCCAGCATTATGCTTAGCAATAAATGCTTCCCCCTCTGGCGTTGCCGTTCTGGCAAGTAAAAAGAACACATTATCACCAAGATGATCACGGGCTTCATTCATTTGCTCAGTTTGGGTGATACTCGACACAAGGTTAGGATCGTAAACAAACACAATTGCAGGTTTACCCGTGCCTATTTGCTCGAGATCTGACGTAAATCCCTTAGGCATTTGCGTAACGAGTAGGCTAAACAGCAACACGATTAACGCAATGATACCAATTGCAATCCAGGGCATTTTTCGCTTGGTGTTTGAATTCGCTTTATCCATAATGATAGATCCCTCTTATTGCTGAAAAAATATAACTAGGGCCTGTTGATCTTTGCAGGTTAAATTTTGTTCGAGTTAAAAACGTTTTAATCGAGGCGAATGGATTGATGCCTAGTCATCTAAGCAAAATTCATTCAACAAAGAGTAAAACGTTTTTAGCCGAACCCTTCGGGCAGCGTTTGTTGGCCATTTTTACTGCGTTATCGACTTTTTATGTAGAATAACTACACCTCTAAGTCTCTGCCTTGTAAAAGTGGCCAACAATTCGCTGCAAAAACAACCTTGAAAGATCAACAGGCCCTAATGATTTTAGTTTAATGGGTCAACCTGAGCACTAGATTAAAATAGACTAAATAAATATACACGTCAGCAGGTTATCTTTTAGTCTGCCCTAATAAATCCTTTTATCCTACTAAATAACCTTAACTCTGGATAAATAAGATACGCCACAAAAAGTCTAGCCTGTTACCCTATTGACTTACTGAGGTATTAACAAGCTGTTAGCGCTATTTTCATGAAGAATTTAAGCTGCTACCCAAGGCTGTTTTCAATATTTTAGAGCCGGTAACAGGTTTATTGATTACCACTAAATCTTAGATAAAGCATCACCAGGCTTGCCATAATATGTCAGCGCAGTTACAGTTCACTATCACATTGTTTTACAGCAAATGGCTCGATTGATTTTTAGCGTATTTATTTGAAGGGTTACTATTTTTATGGAACAAATATTTGAAAAATTGATGTATGCATCCCGCTGGATCATGGCGCCGATTTATTTGGGATTAAGCTTAGTCTTACTCGCCTTAGGCATAAAGTTCTTTCAAGAGATCTTTCACATCATTCCGATTATTTTCACCATTGCAGAAGTAGATCTCGTGCTCGTTACCCTGTCACTCATCGACATCACCTTAGTCGGTGGTCTGCTGATTATGGTAATGTTTTCAGGTTATGAAAACTTCGTGTCACAGCTTGATGTCGGCGAAAACAGTGAGAAACTCAGCTGGCTAGGCAAGATGGATTCCGGTTCACTTAAAAACAAAGTGGCAGCATCGATTGTCGCCATTTCATCAATTCATTTACTCAAAGTCTTTATGAATGCCGAAAACATCGAGAACGACAAAATAATGTGGTACCTACTCATCCACATCACCTTCGTATTATCGGCCTTCGCCATGGGATATCTGGATAAGATTACCCGTAAGTAACAGCAGAATTTAAAATAAGCCCCTATCAAATGGGGCTAGTTTTACTACCATTGCTTTAACAAGGTAAAAGATGCTTCTGAAGATAGACGCGTAAGAATGAAGTAATCTACTGAATGGTAGCTCCCACCTTCGACGGTATTACTGGTGCTCAAAAGCATATCCTCAATACCGTCACCATTATAGTCACCTTTAGCTCTTATATTAAGCCTTTGCGATCCTCCAGAATTATCAACAAAAATTGCGCTAGTTTCATCGATGGCTTCAACCTTTACGATGTGACTCATTTCATCCCAATTTGTGGCTACAACCAGACGACGCTCATCATCCTTCGAGATAATTAAAGCTAATTGCGGCGGAACACGTTTGGCAAAGTTTTTGTCCAAATTAACAACACTAAGGTAGCTTTGATGCGACGGCTTAAACAGGGATAATTCTTGCCATGACTTACATATTTTATAATCTATTATAACGGCCCCATAATCCGCAGACTGCGAAGCTTCATACCCTAAATCTATACTCGCAACTAAATCTGCGCAGGTATTAACCGTTAACTTCTTATGGTGATTATGTTTCAGCTCTGTTTCATAACCCCATATGTCTTTATGTAAAAGTTTGAAGTCATCAGCATTGTGTATTTCCCTTGTTTGTTCGAGGAAAAACTCACCTGCATTTAATGGTAATGATGGTGCTATATTTCCCGTTGCACTCACACACCCAATCCCAAATACAGCTACAGATCCTACTACTAACATTACTTTTAATATCATTTTGCATTACTCAATAAATTACGCACATAAAAATTACGATCTGTACTCAGCTGATGTCGATTAGATTCCAATGCCGCTTTTTTGAAATCACTAGCCTTGATATGTATATTAAAATTAACAAATTTATTACTCAACCTTGTCAATCCAAGATTAAAAATCATATCAAATAATGCTAGCTTAACATCGTCAGGGTAAGTCGAGAACGTAGAGTATCCATAGAGACCTTTTAACTCTTTTTCAAAATTTACAATATGAGAGTCCCTAATTACATCAATATCTGTATTAAGAAGTTCCAACTTAGTAAATTTTTTGTAATAAGCAGCATTAGGTAGTTTCTGTGCGCCCTGAACTCTAACCCATTGTGCTTTTATGAGGTTAAACTCATCTTCAATCTGCTGAGCGGTTGCGGGCACACGCGTACTACTAACAACAAAAGGTACCTTTTGAGCAGCCTGAACATCGGTCATCATATGCCCAACACCTACAGTGACTTGACCGACAGTATCTAAATACATATGCGGTACACGCCCCTCATATTTCTCTAGATTTTTCTTCAAAATCACTTTGAGTGAACCTGAAATAGGTACTACTAAAGCCGCCAAATGTGCACTTAATTTTTCGTTAAACTTACGATGGGAGCGACCGTTTACATCGATTTTTCCGTCAGGACGAACCATGCCAACAGATTTACGTTGAAATATCTTAATCGCTGCGACTGTTTTTGAATGCTCTGGACGAGAACCCAATCTACCGTCCTCAACCAGTTTTCTTGTAGGTGGTATAAGTCCTAATAAATTATTTAGTGCTCCCTGCACGGCTTTCACATCATTTGGTGTATTTACACCGCCCACCCCTACAGATTGAGCGATTATTAACTTAGCCATTGTTACTCCTTGTAAATGTCTAAATGTTTTAATGTTTTAATTAGCACTGACTTATAAAATTTGTAACTTATTAGTGCATCTAAAGAAAATCTATAGAAAGAATATACTTGAAATAGTAAACAGGTTAAACTATCAGAAATGATAGCTTTAAAATTAAAAACAATTACTTATGATAGTTTTAGAATAGATTTATTATTCGTCAGGGAATCTCTGAGCGATTGTAGATATCCAAAGCTGAATAGAGCAATCATTTTATTGATCACCTCTCAAAAGGCATAATATTAAATTAGCAGAGGTATCACTAAATCTGACTAAACTAAATTACATTCACTTTATTATTACAACTCAACAGCCTTAACTTCGCTAGCCATATCAAGATAGCGTTCGCACCTTGCCATGAGTTGCTGGCGATAATCAGCCACAAAGGCATGTTCATCTTTATCCAGCGTTGGCAGCATGGCAATCACGTCGTCTATGGCTTGCTCAATTCTGGTTGCCATTTTGGTTAAATTGCTCACTAACAAGGCTCGTGGCAAGCTAAGTTCTTCGGCGAATGAAGCCAGTTGATAAGCATAAATTTTATTAGGGTCGAATTCATCATCGATAGCCATTGCTATCTCCTGCTCGAAATCCTTATACATTGCCACATTGACTAAGTCATACCAGGGGGTCGGTACCATACCTGTGGGAGTCATGAAAAATGAGTAGTTTTTGCCATGGGCGTCAGCATTACCGCTCAGTAAATTAAATAAAGCCCACTGCAGCATATTTTGTTTAGCCGCTGCAGGATTAGTGCACTGACTGGCGAGGCTAAACAAACGAGCAAAGCTTACGCCCTCTCGAATACCTTTCACATCACGACCGGTGCCAAAGTTGCGTTCATATTTTTTGCTCACACTAAAACCAAGCGCTTGGCAGCTATCAATCATGTGCCGTCTCAATACTTTTTGATGCTCTGGGATATAACGACGATCAAAGCGTTCGACACAAAGGGATTTATGTTGACCAAACTCGACAATATCGACATTAGCAACATCGTTACCAATAGCCTTAGCCAAGCTCATGGTAAGAAACTCGTTAATCACTAAATGACGGTATGGCGCAAACTTCAAAATATGTGTGGATGCAAGCGTGCCATCTCCAAAGCCAAAGATCTTACCGTTATAAAACAGGTTTAATTTAGACTGCACCCCTGCGACTGACAGCCTTGATTTTCCATCCCACACTTCCATTGGCCATAGCTGCGGATCTTCAATTCGCTTAATCACTTCATCAGCACTTATCTCCCTTAAGGCTGTTGCCGGTATCAATGTTCCTTTGGGCGAAAAAGCGATGGCACCCGCGGTATCAAGGCCGATACCACGAATAAGGGCAAACGTATTACCACGAGATACCCCTAGCGATTCAATTAAGTATTCTAAGCCTTTATTTTCAGGTAATAGGTTGACTAAAAACATCGCAATTTGATGACTGTTAGCGGTTCCCTCTAAAGGGATCATTGGCGAAAGAGGGAAACCACCTTGTTGCCAACTATGAGAGTATTGGACCGTGAATGTCTCAGTCGCTGGATCAAATGACAGCTCACCAATTATCTGATCGCCCAGATGCATATCTAAAGTCAGTTTTTCAGCGGTACTCATCATTAGTACCACCCACTCGAATCAGCATCACTGGGCTGCGCCGCCAAAATGTTAATACCCAATCCATTAAGAATTTTGAACACAGTTGAGATATAAACATCTTCGCCTTTCTCAACACGGATTAAGGTCTTTTTAGTCACGCCACACAGCATCGCCGCCACATCTTGAGTCAGTGCCGCGTTGTTTCTGGTTTCTTTAATGAGTAAGCCTAAAGATTGTTGATTAAGTGCAGATACCATAACGTTAGTCCAAAGTGTACATTGCTACACTTTAGCCCTGAATGCCTGATATTTCAACAGTGGAGTGTAACAACCTACACTTTATAGTGGTTTACTCTTTTGCTCCTACTAAAAGTGTAACTTTGTACACTTTTTAAATACCTAAACCATTAAATGAACCAAAAGTGTAAATTGTTACACTATCGAATCGATTACGCCTTGCTTTTAAATTTAACACTGGCTTTTTTATCCATATCATAGATATTATGAGATTGATTATTATCAAGTTATGAATGGATGCTGTTGATAAATGATTCTCAAAACTAAATCACTCCAAACGACCTCATCTCCACAGGCTATTGCGGGTCAAAAGCAAGAACAGGATGTGGCCTTCTTTTTACGCCGAGCATTTAAAGATCATCCCGAAATTCTGGTTATCAACGACTTCAAATTCAGCTTTAATGATGAAACAGCTCAAATCGATCACCTGATCGTGTACACCTATGGTTTCGTGCTCATTGAATCAAAAAGCATAAAAGGTCACGTTAAAGTGAACAACCAGGGTGAATGGACGCGTAGCTATAACAGCCAGTGGGCCGGGATGCCCTCACCCATTAAGCAAGTAGAATTGCAACAAGCCTTGTTAAAGGAAATGTTGAAACACCATAAGAGCGAGATTTTAAGTAAGTTACTGGGTATAAAGCAGCAAGGCTTCAATGGACGTTGTTGGCACTATTTATGTGCAGTATCCAGTAATGCTGTCATCGACAGAAAAACCATGCCGAAACAGATTTCCGACAAGCTTTTCAAAACTGAATTTTTGGTCGATGAACTCAAAAGCATCATGAAGCTTAAACACAAATTGATCCGTTTAGTGAACGTCGCCGACACTCGTCCTGAGTTCAACCAACAAGAACTCGATTCAATTGGCCAATTTCTTATTAGCCAACATATCGACTCAAATATTCAGCAAGCTAATCATGCTCTGGTGGAACGAAAGCAAATCCAACCGAGACCATATGCACCAGAGCTTAAACCAGTACTTGAACTAGCGTTAGAGCCAGCATCAGCCCCCACTCATCATCTAGCTCAATCTAATACTGCAATGCCTCAAGCAGTAACCACATTAGCACCAACCCAGCACCCGATACTAAGCTGTAAACATTGTGGCGAATCAACGCAATACACACCAATGTATGGCAAATTCGGTTACTACATCAACTGCAACCAATGCAGTAAAAACACAGCAATGAAACTACCCTGCCCACAATGCGAGAGTAAAAATACCAAAGTCACTAAGCGCAAAGAAACCTACACATTGAGTTGTTTAGATTGTGGGTTTGAAACGCAGATTATTTAATCATTAACTGCGAGTAAAAGCATAACCTGTAATATTTAGACTAGGACGTCAAAAACATGAAAGATAAAGATAGAATTGCTGTATTTATTGATGCCGATAATGCACCAGCAAAGAAAATTGATAAGGTTCTATCCGAGCTTGCTCGCTATGGTGTGGTAAATATACGTAAAGCTTATGGTAATTGGAAAAATACTAACCTCAAAGCCTGGGAAGATGTACTACATGAGTATGCAATTCAACCCATTCAACAATTCGATTTAACAAAAGGTAAAAACGCCACAGATATGGCACTGGTTATTGATGTTATGGACGTTTTATACACAAAGAATGTAGATATTATTTGTTTGGTCTCATCAGATTGCGATTTTACCCCCTTAGTCACTAGAGCGCTTGCCGATGGTAAAACCATCATAGGATTTGGAGAACGCAAAGCCCCGATGCCATTCGTTAATAGCTGTTCTCGCTTTTTATTTCTCGATGATGACCAAAGTGAAGAGGTTCCATTACCTACAGCCACTAAAAGCTTAAACAAAAATACAAAACTCATCAGTTTATTGAGGCAAGCTATTGAAGCTGTAGAGGAAGATGACGGATGGGCAATGTTAGGACCTATAGGTACTCATATTTCTAATCATGCCTCGTTTGATCAACGTAATTATGGCTTCAAGAAGCTGAGTGATTTATTCGCATCTATAGATCTTTTTGATATGAAAAAAACCAACAGCTCAGTCATTTGGGTAAAAGACAAAAAAAGGCATAAAACGGCAAACGGTAAGGGGAAATAACTATTATTGTCTCGAGATAATTTAGTAATAGTTTACAACGATAATTTCGTAAACGAATTGACGACTATGACAGGCTCACCATGACATTCACACACCGACACGCCGTAAACTCATCCATGAGGGCTCGAACATCCCGTCCATGAGATGGACGGTCGTCTCGCAAATATTCTTGGTTCATTTCTCAGCATCAACCTAACCGACTGCCTTTAACACTTATGCCCAAGATTTAACAATGGCTGCATAGTTAATTAAATGCTTTATTTTTCAGTTTTCTTTATCTTTTACTGAATCCATTTTAGGATTTAACCTTTGATTCATTTTTTGCTTTTTTTTCAAATTTCTCAACTTTACTATAAAATCCAGATTTGAAGCAAAAACGATGTACACAGCAAAAAGTTGTACGTAACCAATAATCAAAATTAAGAACAACCCGACACCACGAATTATTGATGGATAAACTTCGTACAAGTAACTGCTCTTTAAAATTGGCACGGCTATGGCTCCTATAATAAGACTGCACATAACCAATGCAGAAAGAGCAACTACGCCAACAATAAGTGTAATTCTAGCCTCATCCTCATTTGAAAACACAACCTCGATTCTGGAAGGCTGAGTAATTTTCATAATAGCATTAGGATAAAGATAAGCGATCCAGATACCCATTATAGTGAAGACCATAGCTGAAGTATTTTGCAGAATAGACAGAAATGGTGAGAGTTCAGTAAAACTCAAATCATCTCTAAACAAAATACTAATAGTCATAACTAACATGAGTACCATTAAATGCCAAAATACAGATTTTATATTATGCATGTCATTCACTTATGAAGCTGTAGCATAACTAACCGGAAGATCCGAAGTACCAAACGGAGCCAACAACCTTTGACGATTCAAATGCATTGCATTATATAATCGCACGGTACTGTAATGCCCTGATTCATCGCTACGACCACCTATATCACTTACAACTAAAACATTCTTTACAACAAACTTGTTTAGCCAACATATTCCGCCAACACCTTCCTTTTTAAATCCTAAGTTAGCCCATTCTTCAAGATCAGGATTATAGTTCTCATGATAAGTCTCCATCATTTCCCCAAGTTGTTCAGGAGTTGGAGACGCATCGACGATTACCTCTATTCGTCTTGTATCCCTATCACTTTCACTAGAGACAAATGGTAGTTGCCCACAAAGACGCCGCCATCCAGAGCTTTGCATTTCTGCCACACTAATCACTTCACGTTTAACAAAATGAGTGATTTCTGAAGCGATACTGGCTAAGTCAGCATTATTTGTAATTTTGGTATACTGTTGACTCGAAATTCTTAACCATAAATTATCCCCCTTAGATGATGGAAAGCATACGGAAGTATACATGCCAAGTTTCCCCTCTTTTTCTTCGGTAACTTTTGGCCTTACTGTACTGTGAAGCAGTACAAAGTCTTTTAAGTACCTATTCATTACTTGTGTATCAGATACCGAGCGAGGAAATTTAATTGAGGCAAAAACATTCATCTCAGGCACAAACCAATAATACAAAGGCTCCCCCCAAATAATACTATCATCAGGATTCACATCATCTGCGTCATATAGATGATCATCATTAAGAGGCGCGTCAGATCGCAGACCATAAACACCGTCACCATTGCCTATTGCTCTCCACAAAATAACTAGATAATCACCAGTTTCTTCATTCCGGTCAATCGACTTTAGATAAACTTTCTTCCTATTAGAATATCCAACCGTTTCATCATCCCACAACAAAGTATCAGCTAGAGATGTCCGAGTTCTATACCAAGTATTTAAATTATCAAGCACATAAGCCATATCTAATGGCTCACTATAGTCAGACCCTACTCGGTGAAAGCCAAATTCCTTGTACTTAAAAAATGTAACTAATCCCTCAGCCATACGACCTCCACGAAAATACAGCAAACAATAAAAATCAATAAGATAAAGTGTATCAGCAATTTTTAGAGTTTTACTAATAGTAAATAAGGCAAATAGCGATCAGAGTAAAAGCTCAAGACAACTAACCTATAAATTCAGAACTACCCTTTTCTAAATAACAGAAAGCCCCGATACCGTTAGGTATCGGGGCTTTCTCAATTCTTTTACAAGAAGTTTAGCTTTAAGCTTTTAGGCTTGAAACAACACTTGATCTAACGCAGGAAAAATCAGCTTAGAGCAAGGCTTTTTGTCACGAAGCGTAGTGTTTTTCTACGTGAGTGGCAAAGTAACGCCGCTATAACTGATTTTAACCAGTTAGATTACATCATGCCGCCCATACCGCCCATACCACCCATTCCGCCCATATCTGGCGCAGAATCTTGTGGTACTTCAGCTATCATCGCTTCAGTAGTAATCATTAAGCCAGCAATAGACGCTGCGAACTGTAATGCACTACGGGTTACTTTAGTTGGGTCTAGGATACCCATTTCTAACATGTCGCCGTAAGTGTCGTTGCCAGCGTTGTAACCGAAGTTACCTTCGCCGTTTTTAACAGTGTTAGCCACAACTGATGCTTCTTGACCTGCGTTAGTTGCGATTTGACGTAAAGGCGCTTCCATAGCACGTAGTGCGATTACCACACCGTGCTTTTGGTCTTCGTTCAATACTTCAACATCTTTAATTTTGCTTGCTACGCGAACAAGGGCTACACCGCCACCTGCTACTACGCCTTCTTCTACCGCAGCGCGGGTTGCATGTAATGCATCTTCTACGCGGGCTTTTTTCTCTTTCATTTCAACTTCAGTTGCTGCGCCAACTTTGATTACTGCAACACCGCCAGCTAGTTTAGCCATACGCTCTTGAAGCTTTTCTTTGTCGTAGTCAGATGTTGACTCTTCAACTTGTTGTTTGATTTGAGAAACGCGTGCTGCAATTTGCACTTGGTCGCCGTTACCATCAATGATGGTGGTGTTATCTTTAGTAATGATAACGCGCTTAGCTGTACCTAAATCTTCTAGTGTGGCTTTTTCAAGTTCTAGGCCGATTTCTTCAGCGATAACAGTACCGCCAGTTAGAATTGCCACGTCTTGTAACATTGCTTTACGACGGTCGCCAAAACCAGGTGCTTTAACAGCAGCCACTTTAACGATGCCGCGCATGTTGTTTACAACTAGCGTTGCTAATGCTTCGCCTTCAACGTCTTCTGCAACCATAAGCAATGGCTTACCTGTTTTCGCTAGACCTTCAAGGATTGGCAATAATTCACGAATGTTAGACACTTTTTTGTCTACTAACAAAATGAATGGGCTGTCTAGTTCAACGCTGCCAGTTTCTGGCTTGTTGATGAAGTATGGTGATAAGTAACCACGGTCAAATTGCATACCTTCAACAACGTCTAATTCGTTTTCAAGCGCTTGGCCTTCTTCAACGGTGATAACGCCTTCTTTACCGACTTTTTCCATTGCGGTAGCAATGATGTCGCCAATTGATTCGTCAGAGTTAGCAGAAATAGTACCCACTTGAGCAATGGCTTTAGTGTCTGAACATTCTTGAGAAAGTAGCTTAAGTTCAGCAACAGCTGCGATAACCGCTTTGTCGATACCGCGCTTAAGATCCATTGGGTTCATACCCGCAGCAACTGCTTTTAGGCCTTCAACAACAATAGCTTGTGCTAATACTGTTGCAGTAGTGGTACCGTCACCGGCTGCATCGTTGGCTTTAGAAGCAACTTCTTTCACCATTTGTGCGCCCATGTTTTCGAACTTATCTGTTAATTCGATTTCTTTTGCCACTGACACACCATCTTTGGTGATCATTGGCGAGCCAAAGCTTTTATCTAAAACAACATTACGACCTTTAGGGCCTAAGGTTACTTTAACTGCGTTGGCTAGGATGTTAACGCCTGCAAGCATTTTTACGCGTGCGTCGTTACCAAATAAGACTTCTTTTGCTGCCATTTTTTGATGTTCCTTTAAATTTAATGATTAATTGGAAAGTCGATTGATGCGTGAGGCTTAGCCTACTACTGCCATCAGGTCAGCTTCTGACAGGATCAAGACTTCTTCACCGTCAATTTTTTCTTTCTTAACGCCGTAACCTTCATTGAAGATCACAACGTCGCCCACTTTAACGTCAAGTGGAGTAACTGTGCCGTTTTCTGAAATGCGACCATTGCCTACAGCAAGGATTTTACCGCGAGTTGATTTTTCTGCTGCGCTGCCTGTAAGCACGATGCCGCCTGCAGATTTTGATTCAACTTCTAAACGTTTAACGATAACGCGGTCATGTAATGGACGAATATTCATCTATGAACTCTCCTAATGATGTGATGCCCAAAAAACGAGGCTATTAACTAACAAAAAAGGGTTTTCCCCTTGATGCATGTGATATGGGGGTGATTGATCACAGATCCAAGGGGAATTTTAAAAAAAACTACACTTTTTTTAAGTCTGTTTTATTAAAGCCCGATTAATCCTGATAGAATTCGACACCTTTAAAATCCCAAACGATAGAGAATAGATGAAAGACAGACACGGGTTGCTCAGCGCACCTATTGGCCGTGTACTATTTAATATGAGCTTGCCTAACCTGATTGGAATTATGACCATTCTGGGAGGCAGTCTTGTAGACATCTTTTTTATCAGCCAGTTGGGGACAGAAGCATTAGCGGCGGTGAGCTTTACCTTTCCGGTTACCTTAGTGATTTCAAGCATTGGCATTGGTATTGGGGCTGGGGTGTCGACTAACCTTGGGCGTTTAATTGGCTCTGGCCATGCGCCCGAATCTAAGGTGTTTTTGTTTGACGCCTTGTGCATGACTTTATTGATTATTTGGGGTTTATCGATACTCGGCTGTGTGTTTATTGAACCCATCTTTAGCCTGCTAGGTGCCAACGAAGCCAGCTTACCGTTAATTAATGACTATATGTGGTACTGGTATTTAGGCGCGCCAGCACTGGTGTTGTTGATGGTGGGTAATCAAGGATTACGTGCCACGGGCGACACTCGCTCCCCTGCAAAAATTATGATGTTGGCTGCAGTAGTGAATTTAATTCTCGACCCTCTGCTTATTTTTGGTATTGGCCCATTTCCGCGCTTAGAAATACAAGGTGCCGCCATTGCCACCACGCTGTCATGGGTTGTGGCAATGTCGTTAGCCGGTTATTTGATTGTGTTCAAACGTAAACTGGTTGAGTTTGTCAGTTTTGATATTGGCCGCTTTATTTTGCACTGGAAAGCCCTTGCGCACATTGCTCGCCCTGCGGCGTTAATGAATGTGATTAACCCTATTGCCAACGGTATCATTATGGCCATGCTAGCGCGCATTGATCATGCTGGTGTCGCTGCATTTGGAGCAGGTATTCGTCTGGAGTCGGTGTTATTGATTGTGGTGATGGCTTTATCATCAAGCTTAATGCCGTTTATCGCGCAAAATTTAGGAGCCGATCAACCAGAGCGTGCCAAAAAAGCCTTATTGATGTCGCTGCAATTTGTGTTTGTGTTTCAAACCCTGTTATTTATTCCGCTGTATTTTAATGCCACAGCCATTGCCCAACTGTTTACTAGCGACCCGTTAGTGATCGATTGGTTGAGTTTTTATGTCATGGTGCTGCCCGCAGCCTATGGCCCGTTAGGCATTGTGATTATTTTTGCGACCAGTTTAAATGCTTATCACAGACCACTGAGTTCACTGGTGATTAACCTATGTCGATTAATGTTAATCATGCTGCCATTAGCGGCGCTAGGCGCTTATATTGGTGGTGTTAAAGGTATTTTACTGGCATTGCCTATCACTAACACCTTAATGGGCATTGCTTGTTATTATCTGGCCACTCAAATTAGCGAACCCGAGCACATTAAGCACAGTGTACCGTGCGGCGATAAAACCAATGGGGCCAATAATGGTCAGCGTTATGATAACGACCACGACAGTAAATCTGAGCGTAATAAAGAACTGTTGCGCACTAATACTAATCCCTCAGATTAATTCGACATTAACCTTATGCCCAACGCTTGCCTTTAGCGGGCGTCAGTGAGTTAATATCATTCATTATTCTCCTTAACATTCAGCCGTATTATCATGAAAAAATCCCTCTATGCCGCATTATTGTCGGCCATTATTTGTCCTGGCAGTGGTCAGGTTTGGTTAGGTAAAAAATGGTTGGGCTGGGGGTTTATTAGCGTCAGTTTGCTGTGCGTGATGGTGTTAATGAAGCACATTATTGGCCGGGCGCAAGTGATTGCCGATCAGATTTTGGCCGGCAATATTGGCAACGATTTAAGTGCCATTTACGCCGAGGTGTCTAAAGCGGCGCTCGACACACAATCGGCTGACTTGTCTGCCATCACCTGGTTGTTTATTGCTAACTGGGTGATCAGTATTGCCAGCGCATTTTGGTTAGGAGCCAAACAAGATAAGCAGCGACAAACAAAAACAGCCGACTAAATCATAGGTAGTCGGCTGTTTTTGTTGATTGGGTACAGACTCATTGAGTTACTTTTTATCGTCTTTTGGATCTATTGGCTCAACATCAATAATGTCGTCGGCAGATTGCTTTTGCTCTATATGATGACTGCGTGGCTGCTCGTCTTTACGCTCAAAATCGCCATCAAACGTATTGCCGTTTTGGTCATCTGGGTTTTGTCCGCCAAATGGACCCGATTGACCAAATGGGTTTTGTCCTGCACTGAATCCACCTTTAAAGCCCCCATTAGCAACCACGCGTAATTGCATACGTTTATATAAAAACGCCGCAATGGGTGCTCGGGTAAATGGGGTTAATAAAATTAAGCCGATAAAGTCAGTCACAAAACCTGGGATAAGTAATAACACCCCTGCTGCGGCTAACATCATGCCTTCTACAATTTCTTGCCCTGGCGCTTCGCCACGCGCAAGCTTTTGCTGCACGCTCATTAAGGTGCTTAACCCCTGGCTACGTACAAGCGACACTCCGACAACGGCAGTAAATAACACTAAGCCCACCGTGGTCCATGAGCCAATGGAGCTTGCCACTTCAATCAACACATTGAGCTCTACAACCGGAATAAGTACAAATACTAACAATAAAATAAAAAACATATTGGCCTCTAATCATCGCTTTTTGTTACAGTTGGCGACGGGGTAAATAATATAGTAGCGACGTATAATTATACGCTAGCGACCTAAAAAATAATGCCGATGAAACTTAAATGGGGGTTATCGGGTCTGTTTTCAAGACAGGTCACGATTATCATCTGTGTTTAGTGAAAATTCCGCGAAATAAGCGTAATGTGATGACGCTTTTAGTATAACGCCTTTAACTTAAGTAAACTTTAAGACTATATATGTATAAACCCAAGCAACTCGTGATTTTAACCACGTGTCCAGATGCCGAAACAGCAAAAACTATTGCCACGGCACTCGTTGAAAACCAATTGGCTGCTTGTGTGCAAATAGGCCAAGCCATAGAGTCTGTTTACTGTTGGAACAATGAAATTTGCCAGTCACAAGAAGTGCCATTGCAGATAAAATGCATGGCAGAACAGTATAATGCCATTGAGCAACTTGTGATCCAAATGCACCCTTATGAAGTACCTGAATTCATTGCCACTCCGATTATCGGTGGTTTTGGCCCTTATCTACAATGGATAAAAGACAACTCATTATCATGAAAAAAATCGTCGTATTCTGCCTTACATCATTGCTATTGATGTCATCAATCATCCTCTCGCCAACGGTACACAGTGCCAATAGCACGAGTAACACATTTAGCTTTTTAAGCAATGAACCCAAGCTGATGCCAGTGAAAGAGGCATTTGCGTTTGATTATGAGCAACAAGGTAATCAACTCAAAATCAGCTTTGTGATTGCCGACGGTTACTACTTATATCGCGATAAGTTGCAGTTTTCTGCGAATGGCGCAGTGATTGGGGATATTGAATTACCTCGCGGTAAAAACCATCACGATGAATATTTTGGCGACCAGGAAGTCTATTACTCGTTTGTAGAGATCCCAGTTGCGCTTAAGCAAGCTGACGCTGACGCGCTATTACAGGTGACGTTTATGGGTTGTGCAGAAGGCACATTATGCTATCCGCCAACCAAAAACGACGTCAAATTAACGGCTGTTGCTGATAACGACGGTTACATCGCCACCAAAAAAGTCATTGGCGCGCCAGAAGCAACGCAATCAGTTGCTGACACCGAAACGACAAAAGCACCTATTACTCAACAAGACACGCTTAACCAGATGCTGCAAAACGACAGCCTACTATGGACCTTAGTGATCTTCTTTGGTTTAGGTATCGGTTTAGCGCTTACACCTTGTGTGTTTCCTATGTACCCTATTTTGTCGGGTATTATTGTTGGCCAAGGTAAAAAGCTGTCTACCGCTAAAGCCTTCACCTTATCAATGGCCTATGTGCAAGGCATGGCAATTACCTATTCTTTATTAGGATTAGTGGTTGCCTCTGCCGGACTTAAGTTTCAAGCGGCACTGCAGCACCCTGCCATTTTGATTTTCTTGGCAGTGATGTTTGTATTATTAAGCTTGTCGATGTTTGGCATGTACGATTTGAAACTGCCATCCAAGTGGCAAGAAAAAATGAATTCGATGTCGAACAACCAAAAAGGGGGCAACCTGATTGGTGTGTTCATGATGGGGGTGATTTCAGGCCTTGTCGCGTCACCTTGTACTACCGCGCCATTGTCAGGCGTACTGATTTATGTGGCGCAGTCTGGCGACTTGCTGCAAGGCTTTTTAGCATTGTACGTTCTCAGTATGGGCATGGGCTTGCCGTTATTAGTGATTGGTACTTCTGGTGGTAAAATCTTACCGCGTGCAGGTGCCTGGATGGACATCATTAAAACCATATTCGGTTTCTTACTGATTTCGGTCTCTATTGTGATGGTGGGTCGTATTTGGCCTGGCCTAGTATCAGACTTATTGTGGTCGATATGGGGCGTGGCGCTAACCGGCTACCTAATGCACCAAAATAAACTCAGTGAATTTAACTGGAAACAAACCACCCGTGGCGTATTACTGTTGCTGACATTGTTAGCCAGTTTCTCGTATGGTTTCCAGGCGCTTATGGCAGGTTTTGGCCATGAGACACCAAGCATTACTCAAGCGGGTATTGAGGGCAAAGGTAAAACCGAAGCGAATCACTTTATTCGCATTAAGTCGCTGGCTGATTTAAACCTCGAGCTCGATAAAGCCAGCATTAGCGGTAAAACCGTGATGTTAGATTTATACGCAGACTGGTGTGTTGCCTGTAAAGAGTTTGAGGCCATTACCTTTAAAGACAAAGAAGTGGCTAAACGTTTGGATCAAATGATTTTACTGCAAGCCGACGTTACCGCCAGTGATGACATTGATATTGAATTACTGGAACATTATGGCGTGCTGGGCTTACCCACGTTATTGATGTTTAACCAAGACGGCGAGCAACGTGAAGACTTACGCGTAACCGGGTTTATGGGCCCAAAAGACTTTGCCGCTCATCTTGATCTGTTATTAGCTAAATAAATTTTAAAATTAGCTAAATAGAATTTAAAAACTAATTAAAAACAGCATCTTTAATGACTAAAGATGCTGTTTTTTGTATTTACGACATTAAAGTCATCGAAAGTTACACTTTTTCTTATACAATGTGGTTTTGTATTCTTCATCCAAGGAGTTTTATGGAACCCGCTATTCTTATTATCACCTTATTGTGCGGCATGTTGGTGAGTCGAGTCGGTTTACCGCCACTCATTGGATATCTTGCCGCGGGCTTCGTATTATTCACTTTCGGCATAGAAGACAGCAGCTTACCTATTTTACAGCAACTCGCTGATTTGGGTGTCACCTTACTATTATTTTCGATTGGTCTTAAGCTCGATCTCAAAAGCCTGTTTAAAGCAGAAGTCTGGGCGGGCTCAAGCCTGCATTTAATCGGTTCTATCCTGTTTTTTGTGCCAATACTCAAACTATTGGGCTTTTTAGGCATAGAACAACTCGACGGATTTTCGATAAATCAACTGATGCTAGTGTCATTCGCACTGAGCTTTTCAAGTACCGTATTTGCGGTAAAAGTGCTTGAGGACAGCGGTGATATGCAGTCGCTTTATGGCCGTGTCGCAATTGGTATCTTGATTATGCAAGATATCTTTGCGGTGATATTTTTGACTATTTCCAAAGGTAATATCCCGTCAGTTTGGGCATTTGGCTTATTGTTATTGCCTCTTGCTCGCCCGTTAATTTATAAAGTTTTCGACCGAGTTGGTCACGGTGAAATGCTGGTGCTCTTTGGCTTAGTCATGGCATTAGTTGTGGGTGCTTGGTTGTTTGAAGCCGTCGGTTTAAAACCCGATTTAGGCGCGCTTATTATCGGTATTTTACTGGCAGGACATGCTAAATCATCAGAGTTAGCCAAGTCGATTTACTTCTTTAAAGAACTATTCTTAGTCGCCTTCTTCTTAACCATTGGTTTAAATGGCCTCCCAACCCTAGCTGATATTGGTTTAGCGGCTATTTTAGTTGCCCTAGTGCCCGTTAAAATTGTGATGTTTTTATACTTACTCACTCGCTTTAAGTTACGTTCGCGCACCTCGTTGCTGGCCTCGTTTAACTTAGGTAACTACAGTGAGTTTGGCTTAATTGTCGCGGCAGTGGCGGCACATAAAGGTTGGTTACCACCAGAATGGCTGATCATTATTGCGGTGGCATTGAGTATTAGCTTTTTATTTGCTGCGCCACTTAATAATAGCGTCAGCAACATTTACCAACGTTATCAAGCCAGACTTAGCAAGCTTGAACGCCACCCATTACACCCAGAAGACCGACAAATCCGCATTGGCAACCCACGTTTTTTGATTTTGGGTATGGGCCGAATTGGTTCGGGTGCATACGATGAGTTACGCGCTAAATATACCGGTGAAATTTTAGGGATTGAGCACAAGCAAGAATTGGTGGATTTTCATCGCAACGAAGGGCGTAACGTAGTGCAAGGCGACGCCAGCGACACCGACTTTTGGGAAAAGCTTGAACGCGCGCCGCATTTAGAATTGGTACTACTGGCAATGCCGCATCATGTGGGTAATTTATTTGCAGTAGAACAACTACAAAAAATGAACTACGAAGGTAAGATTAGCGCCATTGTGCAATATGCTGAAGATGGCAACGCGCTCAAAGAGTTGGGTGTGCACACAGTGTACAATTTATATGAGGCTGCGGGCGCCGGTTTTGTCGACCATGTGATCCATGAGCTATTGGATTCACCGCCAGAAATTGTGCCAGAATATGCCGCGGCTAATGTGGGCGAAAATGCAGTCGAAAATGTAGATGAAAATGTGGCTGAAAATACAGCCGCTATAGATGATGCAGAGATTGAAGCGCAACAGATTAAGTCGCCATCATAAAACTAATCAACCTCAGCTCGGAATAATAAACGCCTACAAATTATTGTAGGCGTTTTTTGTTTGCGACACAGTATTTTCATTTTTGCTTCAGATAAGAAAATCTAAGTTACAGACACCGTAAAGTCATGCTATAACTCAAGGGTTCTTGTCACTTTTTGTTGGATTTTTTGAAGTATGTCAAACCCTGCTCAACGCGCGACTAAATTATTTGTTCAAACATTCGGCACCAAGCCTGACGAGTTATATCAAGCGCCTGGGCGAGTGAATATTATGGGTGAGCATACCGATTATAATGAAGGGCTTGCGCTGCCCGCGGCCATTAACTTTCATACTGTAATTGCGGTTAAACACCGCGACGACAATTTATTCCGCGCCGTCACCACAGCCTTTCCTGGGCAAATTGAACAATGGCATTTTGGTGAAGAAGGCCCTGTTGCTGCCGCGGATGATTGGACACATTACTTAAAAAGTGTCACGGCAGCCATGAATCAATCTGGCTTACAAGCCAAAGGGCTAGACCTAGCCATTGTTGGCGATGTGCCACTTGGCGCTGGGTTGTCATCGTCTGCGGCGTTAGAGATTGCTTTTGGCACTGCCATTAGTTATGCCAGTCAATTGCATTTATCGCCGTTAGCCATTGCCCAATTAGCCCAACGCGGCGAAAGCCAATTTATGTGTTTAGACTGCGGCATGATGGACCAAATGATCAGCGCCCTGGCCGAACCAGACCACGCACTATTAATTGATTGCTTAGAACTTGAGAGCGAGCCGGTGTTATTACCCGAAGAGCTCAGCATGATTATTATCGACCTTAAACAAGGCCGACAAGCATTTGTCCAACAATTTGAACAACGTAAAAAAGAGTGTAGCCACATTACTCAATTGCTAGGGCTCGATTCGTTACGCGACTCTTCATTAAGTTTATTGAGCCAAAATAAAGATCTGCTCAGCGAGGAACAATTCCGCCGAGCGCGTCATATCATTACTGAAAATCAACGCACCAGTAATGCCGCTCGCGCTTTACAACAAAACAATATTGCTCGCTTTAGCCAGTTGATGGCGCAGTCTCAAGCATCAATGCGTGATGACTTTGAGATTATCACTCCCGAAATAGACGCCTTAGTTACCCTGATTTCTACCTTAATAGGTGAGCAAGGCGGTGTGCGCATGAGTGATGGCTGTGTACTGGCATTAGTGAACCATGACTTAAGCGACGATGTGATTAATTTAGTTGAGAATCAATTCTTTACTCAAACAGGAATTGAAGCAACCATTCACTTATGTTCAGCCAGTGGCGGTGCAGGACGCATCCGCTAAATTAACCAAAAGAGAGAGGCGTAAATGGTACGTTTTAGTGTGCTTGAACCTTGGCAAGATCCCCGTGGTGGAGAGATTGAACGGGTTAGAATTGATAATGGCATCATCGCACTTGAAGTATTAAGTCTAGGAGGCATCATTCGATCATTATGGACACCTGATCGCAATGGCGAACGTAAAAATATTGTTTTAGGCTGCGATAGCGCTGAAGACTATTTAGCCCAACAAGTCCATTTAGGCGCTGTTGCCGGGCGTTACAGTAATCGCATTGCTAATGGTGCAATGGAATATCAAGGCCAGCGCTACTCGTTGAGCGTCAATCAAGCCACCAACTGTTTGCACGGTGGCGCTGAAGGCTTTAACCGTAAATTGTGGCAATTAGGCACCTTAAGTGACGGAGTGCGGTTAACCTTAAAAAGCCCAGACGGCGACATGGGGTTCCCGGGCAATTGCACTGTACAGCTAGACTACCGCCTAGTAGGCAATAACTTATACGTAGAAATGCTTGCTAGCACAGACAAAGCTTGCCCTATTAGCTTAACCCAACACAGTTACTTTAATTTAGACGGCAACCGCAGTGACACTAATACCGAGCACACTTTGCAAGTTGATGCTAAAACCTACCTCACCATGAATGATGTTGGTGTGCCGACCGCAATAGAATCTACTCAGGGCAGTGACTTAGACATGACTGTCGCCACGCCGATGTCAGTGCAAACTCAGCGTGCTGCTTTAGCCGCTACAAAAGGGTTTGATCACTGTTATGTTCTCGATAACCCAGGTGCTGATCTGCAACGCTGTGGCTGTTTAGCCAGCCCAAACAGCGGCCGGAGCATGACGGTTTACACTAACCAACCTGGGGTACAAGTGTACGGCGCTAACTTTTTACAAGGCACTGTTGCGAAAAAGCAGCGGGTATTAGCCGATCATCAAGCAGTGTGTATTGAACCACAAATGCTGCCAGACTCGCCTAATCAACCACATTTACCGGGTGCTAGCAATGTGTGGATTACGCCAGAGAGCGTCTATCATCACATTAGTCGTTATCAGTTCGATGCCAAGTAATCCGCCGGCAAAGCCCACCTTTAACACCGAAGATATTGGCCAAATTGCAGTCGGGGCTTTTGCCCTGTCTGTGCCCATTGCATTTTCGGAAGAAGCGTGGCGACTATCGGCGAGTTTACCGACGTTAAACTTAGTGCTTGTGGTGTTTTTGTCGTTGGCGTTTATCACTCTATTTGCTTATCAGAGTGTGTTTCAAGGCAATATCATTACACGCAGGCGGGCTTTCTTTTTACGGGTGGTCGCTGCGTATTTATTGACATTAATCGTGGTCGCGATTGTGCTGTTAGCATTAAATAAACTGCCGCTATTAACAGAGCCTATCTTAGCGTTAAAGCGGATTATTTTAATCGCGATGCCCGCGTCAATGGGCGCGATCATTGTCGACAGTTTTGATAAAGAATAACCTACGCCTAAGTCTTAATGATTTAATGTAAACGCTTAAGTCTAGGGGCTTAGTCCAAAAAGAAACGGCATAAAGAATTAACATTCTTTATGCCGTTTTCATCATTGGGTATCGCAAGCTGATAAATCACTACTACATAATATGCTGCTATCAATAACAGCATATTATCCACGCGATTAATCGTCTACATTATCACCCATGTCATCAAAATCATCACTATCGTCGTCATCAGAGTCATCAAAATCTGGAATATCATCATCTGAATCTGCAACTTCATCTGGCTCAACCACAGGTTTGGCTTTGCGAGGTGGTGCCGTATCTGGCACTTTTGACAAGTCTATCCGTGATTGGTGCTTTAACATAAACTCAGCACGTGCAGCTTTCCAAGCATCCCCAAACTCAGCCATAGCGGCTTTCGCTTGTTCGTCATCTAAGTCGTGTAAGTTAACTTTAACGATGTCTTCTACGAATTCAACAATCGTATTGCGCGTAGTATGAAACATATAAACGCGCCCAGGTGACGCTTGTGGTAGTTGATTATCATGAACCACGACAGTATTACCTTTCGATGTTCTTAATTCACCAAACCAAAGTTGTTTTTTTGCTGTGTTATACATATATGCTAACGCCCTTAAATCAACACATATACTCAAAATGATGCAAGGTAATGAGTTAAAACACCCTCATTCTGCACCACGATTATCTCTTCTGTATTTACGTGGGTATTTAAACAGAATATTTCTGAGAATCAATGCCTAAAACGATGAATTTTTCGCGCAACCGCATAAAAATGCCAATATTGGAAAAATTTGCCCAGATAAAGACCATTACCATTACTAAAAAAATGGTCTTTAAGCTACCTAACGATACGATTGAATTGCTACCGTTAGTTCACAACCCCAATTGAATTTTGCTCAACTGACTCACTACAATGTGACGTTGTGGGCTGCATTAGACCCTCTTAATAAACATCGATAACAGGACAATAGCTGAAATCAAACAGCCTTCAAGTTTTTTATCTAAAAAACCTTGTCAATATCGCATTATCTTTATCACGCTTTTATTCATCTCAATTCAGCACTTGCCCTAAGATATTACGACCTGGCCAAATTGAGATACGTAAATTTACGCCAGTAAATCTAACACTATCTTACCTTTATGTTTACCCGACTCCATTAACTCATGTGCTTTTACTACCTGCGAAAACGGAAATACACTGTCGATTGGAATGTTCATTTTGCCGGCGTTTAATAACGGCCATACATGTTCTGCTAAGCCTTGGGCAATTTGTGCTTTATTTTCTACGCTTTGCGGGCGTAATGTCGACCCAGTCCACACCACTCGTTTAGCCATAATACGAAAAATATCTACAGTTGCCTGTGGGCCACGTTGCATGGCAACTGACACCATACGGCCGTCTGTCGCAATGGCTTTGAGGTTTTCATTGATAAAGTCACCTCCGGCAATGTCCATAATGACATTAACGCCAACCCCCTCTGTAGCAGCTAATATCGGCTCAACAAATTGTTGTTCATTATAATTAATCGCAACACTGGCACCTTGATCTAAACAGTATTGGCATTTTTCATCGCTACCAGAAGTTGCAAAGACTTTTGCGCCTAAACGACTTGCCATTTGAATTGCAGTAGTACCGATACCGCCAGAACCGCCGTGGATCAATACCGTTTCACCCGCTTTAAGTCCGCCGCGAATAAACAAGTTACCCCACACAGTAAAAAAGGTTTCTGGTAATGCAGCTGCCTGCACATAACTGTAACCCGTCGGAATAGGTAAACAATGTGCTGCGTATGTATTCACTAACTCGGCATAGCCGCCACCCGGCACTAACGCACACACTTTGTCGCCCACTTGCCATTGCGTCACATTGTCTGCCACCGCGACGATTTCACCCGCGACCTCTAAACCAATAATGGGGCTAGCACCTGCTGGCGGGGGATAAGCGCCAACGCGTTGCTTAATATCAGGGCCATTGACACCTGCGGCATACGCCTTAATCGTCACCTGGCCTTCAGCAGGCATGGCTAATTTTGATTGAGTCATGGTCATCACACTGGGTGTACCGGGTTGCTCAACATGCACATGGGTAAATTCTCTGTTTACTGTTGCCATAAAATATTATCTCGATTTATTGTTATCAAAAAGTAATCAGCATTAAAAGCCTGTTATTGCTCCGCGGTGATTGTTCACAAAGCGAGCTAGAATGTTAGCGAAAACTAAAGTAGTTTCTTTTTTAATCAAAAAAGTATTGCCTATAATAAGTAAACAATTACTATACCCGCCCGTTCAAGTCATGGAGCACAATAGTTGTTTAAGTACCTGTTGATACTACTGTCGTTAATCAGTATTCACGCCCATGCAACGCCAATCCGTATTGCGTCGGATATTTGGTGCCCTTATATCTGTGAAAATGAAACGGGTTATGTTGTTGAGCTAACAAAACGCGCCTTTGAAATTCAAGGACAAACAACTGTATTTGTGACTATTCCTTATAAACGTGCCCTTATTGAGCTGCAACGACACAATATTGATGCGGTACTGGCATTAACGCCTAGTGCCATTGCCAACAATCAACTCATCGACGCGAATGTTATTATCGGCTATAACAGCAATGACTTTTATACCCTCATTGGTAAAGACGAGTCGTTTGAAACCATTGCCGATCTAAACCAAACTTCACAAGCAGCGGCAGTCAGTGGCTACGACTATGGCGTTGAACTTGATGCCTGGCTAAACGCTCATCCAAATACCTACTTTGCCTCGGGTAACGATCCGTTAGCGATGAATATTATTCGATTAGTAAAGGGTCGGCACTCGGTTATTGTCGACAACAAAAATGTCATTGAGTACACCGCAAGTCAATTAAACTTAAGTCAACACTTGCGCTATGCTGGCACCATTGGCCAGCCAGTGCCGTTACATGTGGGCTTTAGTCAGCAAAACCAGGCCAATGCGACCCTTTTTGCTAACGGCATTGAAATGCTAAAAGCAAATGGTGAGTATCAAGAGATCATTAACAAATACAAAATCTTACCTGGTATTACAGCGAATAAAGCGCGACATAAGCGCTTACGAAAATTTCTGCCTGCCATAAATCAGTGATACTCCCTGTTTATTGGGCACACAAAAATCCGCTTTAAAAGTGCAAACTTTCGTAACATTATTTCTCTGTATATTCACTTCAACTTAGTTACACTCTGGCCACAAAAAATACAATAAATCATCATTTTGGCAATATTGGCACTGGCTCGCTGGCGTCAAAGGAGTGTTTATGCGCGTGTATCGTCAACTGCTAGTCTTGGCACTGACCAGTTCAGCAATGTTTACCAGTTCGGCTTCAGAAATCGTCCAAAGTAAGGGCCACTTTGTCGATAAATTTCGCCAACTTGAAGAAAGCCTCCCTACCCCAAATGATTACCGCAATGCAGCAGGCGAACCAGGTAAAGAGTATTGGCAACAGCAAGTTGACTACAAAATTAATGTCACATTAGATGAAGAAAAGCGTCGTATTGAAGGTGAGCAAGTGATTACTTATCACAATAACTCTCCGTATACGCTTAAATATCTATGGTTACAGCTAGAGCAAAACCGCTTTAAATCAGATTCAATTGCGGAGCGAAGCAGTGCTTTTTATGGGGTTGATGGTAGCGTAAGTGCCACCAACACTTATGGTGATAATGCATTTGCAAAAATCAGCCTGCAAGACTTACGGCGCCAACAATTTTTAGCCGATAACAACTTGGGCTATCAGATTGCTGCAGTGACCGACGCCAACAAAAAACCGCTCAAGTACACCATCGTCGGTGCTCAAATGCGAGTCGACTTACCCACAGCATTACGTCAAAACCAATCAACTCAATTGCGCATTAACTACGGCTACAATATTTTAGAAGAAGACGCTGTTGGGGCTCGTTCGGGTTATGAACACTTTCCTGACGATGACCGCAAAGGTGGCAACGACATTTTCTTGTTAGCACAGTGGTTTCCGCGAGTAGCCAGTTATTCAGATTACGAAGCGTGGCACAACAAAGAGTTTTTAGGCAGCGGTGAATTTACTCTCGAGTTTGGTAATTACGATGTGAGTATGACCGTGCCGAGTGACCATATCGTCACAGCCACAGGCGTTTTACAAAATAGCAAAAAAGTGTTGTCTTCAGAGCAACTTAAACGTTTAGAAAAAGCTAAAACCGCTGAAAAGCCAGTGTTTATAGTATCGGCAGATGAAGCTCTCGCCAATGAGTCGAGTACGGCTACAGGCAGTAAAACCTGGCACTTTACAGCCGACAATGTCCGTGATTTTGCTTGGGCATCATCGCGTAAATTTATATGGGACGCTCAAGGTTATCAGCAAAAAGACAGTAATAATCCGCACGTAATGGCAATGTCGTTTTACCCAAAAGAAGGTGGCGAACTGTGGCAGCGCTATTCAACAGCGTCAGTTATTCACACCCTTAAGGTCTATTCGCGCTTTACCTTCGACTATCCCTACCCTGCAGCCATTAGCGTTAATGGTCCTGTCGGCGGCATGGAATACCCAATGATCAGCTTTAATGGTCCTCGTACCATTTGGCACGACGATGACAGCCGTACTTATACCTTGTCGGAAAAACAATTCTTAATCGGCGTGGTGATCCACGAAGTCGGTCATAACTATTTCCCGATGATTGTGAATTCAGACGAGCGCCAATGGACCTGGATGGATGAAGGCATCAACAGCTTTTTAGACGGTATTGCGACTCGCGAGTGGGACCCTAAACTGTCTTGGGGACGTGAGCCAAGTGATGTGATTGAATACATGAAGTCTAACGTGCAAGTGCCGATTATGACGCAGTCAGACAGTGTGTTGCAGCTTGGCCCCAATGCCTATATTAAACCTGCTGTTGCGCTCAATATTTTGCGTGAAGTGATATTAGGCCGTGAATTATTTGATTTCGCCTTTCAAGAATACAGCCAGCGTTGGATGAACAAACGCCCAACACCAAGCGACTTTTTCCGTACCATGGAAGAAGCCTCTGGGGTTGATTTAGATTGGTTCTTCCGAGGTTGGTTTTACAGCACCGATCATGTTGATATTTCGTTAGACCGCATTTATAAACTGCGCTTAGACAGCAACAATCCAGACATTGATTTTGAGCGCCGCCGCCAAGATTATCAAGATAAACCCATGCCTTATTCGGTGGAACGTAATCAACAAAGTGGTCAAAAAAGCTGGGTTGAACTGAACTCAGACAATCTTGATTATCATGACCAAAATGATCAATTTAGCGTCACCAATAAAGAACGCAACAAGTACAACAAAAAACACGCCGAACTCGACGAATGGGAACAACAAGTACTCGCTCGAGCCATTAAAGAAGATAAAAACTATTACGTCTTTAACTTTGCTAATCTCGGCGGCCTCGTGATGCCCATTTTACTCGAGCTAACCTTTGAGAATGGCAACACAGAATCATTGGTTTTACCTGCTGAAATTTGGCGCCGCTCCCCCTTTGAAGTCAGTAAACTCATTGTGACCGACAAAGACAATATTTTAGTGTCGGCGGTGGTCGATCGTCGCGGTGAAACGGCCGATGTCGATATTGAAAATAACTATT
Organism: Shewanella sp. MF05956; assembly: GCF_059758055.1. Taxonomy (NCBI): domain Bacteria; kingdom Pseudomonadati; phylum Pseudomonadota; class Gammaproteobacteria; order Alteromonadales; family Shewanellaceae; genus Shewanella; species Shewanella sp. MF05956. Next base: position 78,180 of record NZ_JCAYNV010000011.1, read on the forward strand.
ATCCACGCCAAATTATCCCTTCACGTATCGAAGCCTTTAAAGAAGAAGAGCGTAAGGGCAATCAGTATCGCGATATTATGCATGACAACAAAGAAGCGCTTAAAGAACCCGAGATTAAGGTGAAAAAGAAGTGATACGTCAATTAACCTTACTATTAATCAGTATTGTGAGTTTGGGTTTCTTTACAGGAGAAGCTCTTGCCCACCAGCAAAAAGAAGCTTACACCAGTATTGTGTTCAATCAGCGCAGTGGCATGCTTGAAATCCAACATCGATTTTATTTACACGATGCTGAGCATGCCGCCCAGCAAGTGATCGATAAAAACACGGATTTGATCAGCGATCCGGTTGGTCGTGATGCCTTTGCTTATTACGCTATTTCGACCTTTTCAATGCAAGACCAAAAACAGCAACCGCTCACGCTGACTTATGTTGGCACCGAGTTAGAAGGTCAGTATTTGTGGGTGTATCAAGAAACCCCGATAACTGTAGATATGGATGGGTTTTACCTAAAAATGACTGCGCTACAAGAACTGTGGTCAGAACAAACTAACCACATTAATGTAGAGCGCAATAAACGTGTCACTTCAGCAAGGCTGCATATTGCTGATTCGTGGCATTATATTGAAGTCGCTAAACCTGCCAAATAACTAAATCTATTCAATAGATAGCACTTCTGCGCTGTGGATCGTTATAACGGCCCCTGTAATTTTACTTGGCCGTTAAATTTTCACTACATCATCGAGTGCATCGGTGAGTGTTGAATACGTCACACAATGTACGCCATCGGGTTTAAAGCCGGCTTTTGCCAAGGTTTTAAGTGGCTGAAATTGAAAATCAGCTAACAATACCCGGGTATTATCGTGCTTACATTTAGCGATATATTTGTATAACGCCGCTACGCCACCCGAATCTAAAATAGACACCCCGTCAAAATACAACACCACACCATCTTGTTCAGCACTTAAATGGGCAAGCTCACCAAATACCCCATCAGCAGCGGCAAAAAATAATGGTCCGTTGATTTTAAATACTTTCCAGCGCGGCGGTAGTTCTACATGAACATGCTTTTTCTGCTCGCTAATGTCTTGTACCTTGGTCATGTCGGCCACTTGTTTCATAAACAATAACGATGCCAAAATAATCCCAGCGCTGATCGCTATCACCATGTCGAAAAAGATGGTCAATAATAAACACACCATTAATACCAGCACTTCACTGGCAGGGGCTTTTTTGATTAAGTGAATAATCTTGGGCGCTTCGCTCATGTTCCACGCCACCATGATAAGCAATGCAGACATCCCCGCCATTGGGATATACGCCAAAATGGTACTCAAGGATAATAAAGACACCAATACCACCAGCGCGTGGATCATTGCGGCAATGGGGCTCACTGCACCGGATTTATAATTGGCTGCCGACCGAGCGATCGCCGCAGTGGCCGTAATCCCACCAAAAAATGGGGCAATAATATTGCCGATACCCTGGCCCAATAACTCACTATTGGCACTGTGCTTTTTACCTGACATACCATCTAGCACCACAGCGCACAGTAACGATTCAATGGCCCCTAACATGGCAATAGCAAATGCGGCAGACAATAAATCACTGACCAGTTGCCAAGTGAATACCAGCGGCGTTTCGCCCATTTGTGCCCGCAGCCAAGGCCACTCAAAATCGGGCAGCATTGACGGTATACCTGCACCGATAGAGCCGTCGGCTAAGGTAAAACTGAAGGTTGAGCCTATCGTCGACACATGAAACCCTAACAGGTTTAACATCAAAGCCACCACACTCGCCGCCACCACTGCGGGCAAATGAGCGGGTATGTTTATCTTGAGTTTAGGCCACAAAATAAACACCACTAAGGTGCTTATCCCCACCAGCATCGTCGGCCCGGAAAACCCAGGAATTTCTTGTATTAACGTGGCAACTTTACCCACAAAGCTCTCTGGCATGTCAGTAATGTTTAAACCAAAGAAGTCTTTAACTTGCAATACCGCGATAACCACCGCTATACCACCAGTAAAACCTAACGTGACTGACTCCGGAATATATTGAATAAAGCGTCCTAAGCGAAATAACGCCATAACGATTAACATCAACCCTGACAAAATGCTGGCAAGCAGTAATCCAGACAAACCATATTGATGCACGATAGGATAGAGGATCACCACAAATGCGGCTGTCGGCCCAGACACGCTATAACGCGAGCCACCGGTGAGCGGAATAACAAACCCGGCAATAATGGCGGTATATAAGCCGTACTGCGGTGCCACGCCAATAGCGATCGCCAGCGCCATTGCTAAGGGGATAGCAATAATACCGACGGTAAGGCCAGCTAATAAATCTTTAGACAATGCAGTAACACTGTAGGGATTGTCTTTTAGTGATTCTCGGAGCGCGTGCCCGATACGGAGAGAAAATAGATGTGTGCGGTATTTCATTGCGGCGATCCCATAACCTAGTACGGCGTCAAGATACCCCTCATTATAGACCGATTGTTTCACAGCACAATCGAATTAAGTTAACACTTGATGATAATTTAATTATCATCACATTATAATAAAAAACCCTATAATCCGATGTACTCGTCCTCCGCATAGAGACAATAAAAAAGCCACTGAAGTGGCTTTAGGAAATCATGCTGTAAAACAAGTGGCGACCAACTTAATAACGGCCACTTTTATGACAAAAATCAACGGATACTTTACGGCCCCGATTGGTTTCAATGTTTTGATATGGCCAATCATATTGAGTGATCAAACGCGTGGTGAGCTCAAGCCCTAAACCAAAGCCTAAATCTTCACTGCTGTTGGCGTGCGATTCACACTGATTGACAATACTCACCGATGCAGCTGACTGCTCAATAGTGACCGCCCCTTCTAACGTATGTTGAAACGCATTACGAATAAGATTGGTCATGATAATCCGGCATAACGTGCTTGGGAGTTGTTGCGCTGACTCATCTGTATTGATGTGAATTTCAATATTTTTGCCATGGGTTAAATACGTTAAATCTTGCACTAATTGACGGATCAGTAGCCCTAGGTGAACCTCATTTAGCGGTAAGCTTTTACCTTCACGCCGATTTAGCCACAATAACGTTTCAGTTAAATCTGTCATTGTGATGCCAGCACGTTCAATCCGCTCAACGACCAGTGCTTGTTTTTCAGCACTCGCGCCTTTGCTTATTAATTTTTGCAGTAGCTCGGTATTGGTACGAATAACCGCTATAGGCGTGCGCAACTCATGACTGGCATAACTTAAAAACTGTTGCTCGCGCGCTAAGCTGTCTTGCACTGTGCTTAAACTGGTTTTAATGATGGAGGCTAAGGTATTAAGCTCGCTGTAGTGAAAGTCTGGCGTAGACAACTCAAGCTGCTGAGTATTGAGGCCTTTGGCCCAATTTTTGAGCCTTTCTATTGGCAACGTAACACGGCGCATCACCAAAATCAGCACTACAGCAAAGGCAATAATGCCTAATATTGCCGTTAGCAAAATGATTAAAAAATATGGCGGACCATTTCGCTTAAAGGCACCTATTTTACTGCGTTCAAATACCGTTGACACAAAACGTATTTCATTATCGTGTTGAACTTTCATTACAAAATAACCGGCATCTGGTGGGGTGATTAAGTTACCGCCGACAATAGCCTTATTCAGTACATTTAATTCTGTTGGTGGCTCAAGCATAATTTGGCGCACTTTTTCGGGTAGATCTTGCCAACGACTTGCGACTGTAAATGATTCAAACTGATAGGGCTTTGCGTCTGATACATTTTGTTGCTGGCCCTGGGCATACATTGATACTCGCAAAGACGCATCCATGCCCGAGATAAAATAATGCAGGCTTAATGCAGACAAAATCAAAATGGTACTGATACCCGTAATCAACATTGCCAATAATATATAAAGCCGAATGCTAGGGATTATTTTCATTATGAATGGCTTTCCTTTATCGCAAAACCGTAACCGCTGATGGTGTGCAATAACTTGTGCTCATGCTCGGCATCGACTTGCTTACGCAAATTAAAAATGTGTACTTTTAAGCTGTTACTGTCGGGTTGTTCATCGCCCCATACCGTTTGCATTAACTTTTCCCGCGACACAGGATTCGGGCTGGCTCGCATGAGCACAGTTAAAATTTTCAATGCGGTTGGCGACAGTTTTAATTCGATATTGTTACGAAAAGCCTGTTTTTGCTGTACATCAACGGTTAAATCGGCCAGCGCTAAACGCTGCACCTGGCCACTGCGCCGACGGGCTAATACCTTAACTCTGACAATGAGCTCTTCCATGGCAAAGGGTTTCACTAAGTAATCATCTGTACCATTGGCAAAACCGCTGAGTTTATCGTCTAGCGTGTCACGCGCCGTTAGCATTAATACCGGAACATCAATACCTTGAGCGCGTAATGACTCACACACCTGTAAACCATTCATTTTGGGTAAATTTAAATCCAGAATCACCGCGTCATAATGATTCTGTTGAATTAAATGAAGTCCTGCCAGGCCATTTGCACTGTGATCACACAAAATGTCTTCTAGTTCAAAATACTCAATAACCGCTGTAGCGAGGTCAAGATCGTCTTCGACCAGTAACAATTGCAACTTATCCGTTGTCATCAAGCGGGCTCCTTAGTGTTATGCAGGTGCAGTTGCGTCATTATTAGGGCGTAACTTATTCATTATACGAGTAATAAAGTCTTTTGTTTCACACTGAATTAACAACAGTGACGGGGTTAAAATCAAGGTGATCACTGTGGCAAACAAAATACCATAACCCAGCGCCGCTGCCGCAGGAATTAAGAACTGCGCTTGCAATGAGGTTTCACCTAATAATGGTGCTAACCCCGCAAACGTGGTAACCGATGTTAGCAACACGGCACGAAGTCGTCCGGTGCATGACTCAACAATGGCATCGTGTACCGACAAGCCTTCTTCTTTAATCAATTCATTAAAGCGTGACACCAATAATAGGCTATCGTTGACCACCACACCACTGAGCGCCAATATACCATTTAACGATAAAATACTGATGGTTAAGTCGTTCCACCAATGACCTAAAATCGCCCCGACAATACCAAATGGAATCGCGGTCATGATAATAACAGGTTGCACATATGACCTAAGCGGCACGGCCAGCAAAGCATAGATAGCGATTAACGCGAGCACAAACATAGACTCAATAGAGCTCGTGGTTTCTGCCTGTTGTTCTGCTTCACCAGCAAAGTTAAAGCTTACCCCTGGATATTGCACTTCAAGCTGCGGGACTAACGACTGCTTTAATTGACTCACTAACTCATTGGAAGCAATTTTATCTTTGTCTAACACCGCACTGATATACACGGCGCGTTGGCTGTCTATTCGGGTAATATTCGAGGGTTGATAATCATTAATGATTGTTGCCACATTGCTTAATGGCACTATGGTTCCGTCGCTGGTGCGCACATTAGCAAGCTTAATATCACCGATGGTTTGGCGGTCTTCATCAGGATAACGAACACGGACTTTAACCTCGTCCTTACCACGTTGAAAACGCTGAACGACACCACCGCCAAACGACTGCAGTATTTGAGCCGATAAGCTTTCGGTATCAAATCCTAGGGCGCGACCTTGTGCAGTTAATTCAAAACGATATTGTGGCTCACCCAGGTCTAGGTTGTTATCAATACCACTGACGCCGTCCATGGTTTCAATTGCCGCTTTTAACGCTTGGCCGGCAGCAAAAACTGACTCGGTATCGCTGGCCTTAATCTCAACTTTAAAGTTATCGAGCATTTCTTTTTTCGCTAATACTTTAAGCTTTTTGACTCCTTCCATTTGGCCAACGGCCTCAGTCCATTTAAGGGTAAATGCTTTTAGCGTATATGGGCTATTAGGGGCTAACTCAACTTGCACCTGGCCTGAGCTACTGCTGCTGGCCAACACATGTAGGCTTGTTAAATAACTGTCCTTACCCTCACTATCACTCGATTCGGTAGATGATTGCGCTGAAAGCTGTGCATCAACATCTTTTGCCGCGCGCTCTAAGGTGGTTAAATTTTTATAGGTTTGACCAAAACTGGCATCATTTTGCATTGAAAAATCAGCCACAGCAGTATCACCGGTAATATCAGGGAAGAATGCCACTCTCACGCTGCCAGTTATCGGCATGCCGGCTACCATAATAAACATCGCGATAAATACCATAAGAACGGCATAGCGAAAACGCAGGGCAAACTCAATTAATGGCTGGTAAATCACTCGGCTAAACCACTTTAAACTGCTGTCTGCTGCATGTTGAAGATGATTAAACCATGATTTCTTGGCGCGCTTTTTAGTATCGATATGAGCTAAATGTGACGGCAGAATAAACTTAGACTCTACCAGCGATAACATTAAACAAATCGCCACTACCGTACCAAACTGGGCATAAATCTGCCCTAAACGCCCTTCCACATTGGCTAATGCCACAAACGCCACCACTGTGGTTAACACACCAAAAATAGTTGGCGTCGCGACTTTTAACGTACCTTTAATGGTGTTATCGATGTTGTCGCCGTATTTTTGTCTGGTGCTAAACACGCTCTCACCGACCACTACCGCGTCATCCACCACGATCCCCAGAGCCATAATAAAACCAAAGGTGGTCATTTCGTTCAGGGTTAAGCCGGCAAAATTGTTGGTCATGAAAAACAAGGTGCCAAAGAACACAAACGGCAAACCTGCAGCGACCCAAAATGCCACGCGAAGGTTTAAAAATAACGCCAAAATAATAAACACTAACGCAATACCGCTTAGGGCGTTTTTTACCAGTAAACTTAAACGTTCGGTAATCATGGTGCTTTTGTCATACCACGAGGCAATACTGACATTCTCAGGCAATGCACTCGAGTTACGCCACTTTTCAACCACCTGTTTAGCTTGCTCAACAATATCAACGATGTCGCCGCTCTCATCCATAACAATCTGAATCGCGCTTGAGTTGGCATTGTTATATCGCGACAACACAAAGGTGTCGTCGGCAAAACCGTCTTTTACCGTAGCGATATCGCCTAAGGTTATTAACGAACCCTGGCTGTTTGTAATGATTGGCAAAGCCATAAAGTCTTGTTGTTGATACGCCTGATCTGACACTTTTAAACGCACGGTTTTATCGTCGTTGTATAAGCTGGTCGAAATGGATGTCGCCGATTCAGCATTAATCGCGCTGGCCACTGTGGCAAGCGTTAACCCATAGGCTTGTAACTTAGCTTCATCAACTTCAATCGAAATCATGGGCTCAGCTTTGGCTTTAATCTCAAGGTCATGAATCGCATCCTGGCTGAGTAAATCTGACTTTAATTGCTCGGCTAATGCCTGCAATGTTGCGCGGTCAGCATCGCCATAAATCTCAATCCACAAGGCATGGTCTTGCATGCGCATTTTATCGATAACGGGATTTTCAGCTTCGCTTGGAAAGTTATAAATTGCGTCGACATTGGTTTTAATGTCGGTGAGTAAGGTGTCTAAATCATACGAGCTGGTTTTCTCAATCATCACACTACTGCCATTGGCATTAGAGGTTGAGGTGATGCGCTTAATGCCTGGTACTGTTTCTAGGGCATCTTCAATTTTGATTGCGATACCTTCTTCGGCTAATACCGGATCGCCACTGTCGTATGTGACAGACACGGTGACACGATCTGGCTCTAAACTCGGAAAAGCCTCTTTACGCAGGCTATTAAGCGAGAACAAACCCACGATAATCATGCTAATAAGCAATAAGTTAGCGGCCACTGAATTTCTGGCAAACCAGGCAATTGCCCCTGTGTGTGTTGATTGAGGAACAGACATGACTATACCTCTTCCTTAGCAAGCACTTTGGTGCCGACTTTAAAGTGACTTAACGGGCGTTTTACAATTTGCATTGTGGCTGGCATACCCTGTTTCGTGGTTAAAGGCATCACGTATACGAAACCGGCTTTTTCAAAGGCAATCGTGACAGCTGACTTAGCGAGTAGGCTATGTTCGTCAACAAACCAAATGTCGCCTTGTTGCGAAATAGCCGATGAAGGTAATTGCCATAAATTCTCTAATGACTTGCCGTTTATCTGCGTTTTAACAAAGGTACCTGGATACAAATCAGTTTGCTGTGCCAGCGGGTTGTCGACCACCACCACTAATGAACGTTGACGACTCGTTTGGGTTAAATGCTGCTCTACCCGCTCAATATAACCTTGCCATTGATTTAGGCCATCGGTGCTTTGTAACGTCACACTCCAGGGGGTTTTGGCTAACTGGTCGTTATCAAATGCAGGTAAATTTTTCCATTGCTGCTCAGATAAAGGGACGTTGATTTCAACTTCAGCCACACTGTATAAGGTGCCAAGTTGGGTGCCCGTTTGCACATAACTGCCAGGTTGAATATCACGGCTAATAATCAGCGCATCAAATGGGGCGGTAATTTGGGTATAAGCCACATCTTGTTGGGCTTTTTTGAGTCCAAGTTTGGCATTATCCAATGCGGCTTTGGCCTGGGTTAATTGCGGGGTACGCAATACCAGCGGTGATGCTGGCTCGCCAGATAAACCTGAGCGCAACCACTCCGCCTTAGCTTGCTCGCCTTGGCGTTGCTCTTCTAATAAATCGAGTTCAGCTTGCGCTAGGTCGGTTTGCGCTTGAGTTAATGCTTGCTGATAACTGGTGTCATTGATTTGGCCCAGTACCGTGCCTTTTTTGATCACCTGGCCTGATTCAAATTGACGATTTAGCTCAATCACCTTACCGTTCACTTCAGCACTTAAGGTGAGCTCAAAGCGTGGTCTTGCTTCACCAAAACCTATCACTTCTGCCTGGTATTCCTGGCCATTAACGGCCACGACTCCTACTTGAGGTAATAGCGTTGCTGGTGCACTTTTTTCAAGGGGCTTAGCCGGAGTTTCCACTGTGGGTGCTTTTTGATTAGGCCCTGGCGGCATTTTAGAGGCGGTATAACCTAATGCTGCAAAAATGCTGCCCACAGATAAAACAGTGACAATAACGTTCATACGATTAAGTTTCATGCGGATACCCCTAGACCTAATGCCAGGCCTAAATCAATGCGATTAACAAGACGGTTATAAATAGTGGTGGCAAGCTGCGCTTCAATATCATAGGTTTGCTGCTGCACTGTGAGTAGGTCAAAAATATCAACCAAACCCTGACGATACTTTTCTTCGTAACTCACAAAACTACGCTGAGCACTCATTTGTGCCTCGGTTAAATATTGTTGTTGTTTGGCAAGGGAATACTCTTGACCAACGGTGTTTTCAACTTCGTTTACGGCATTGAGTAAGGTGTCTTGATAAACCCAGTAACGCTGCTCAGTGGTTAAGCGAGCCAATTCGGCTTGCGACTTCAATTTTCCACCTTGAAATAACGGTGCAGATAACTGCCCAAGCACACTCCATAGCGGGCCGGTGAGTAATGCATCACTTGGCGACTCTGCCATGTCGGTTAAGCTGGCAGATAAACTGATCGACGGTAACATCGCTTTATAAGCAGCGTCGGTGCGTAATGATTCTGCTTCAATATTATAAAATGCCGTTTTAATGTCTGGGCGGCGGCCAAGATTTTGCTCACCAAGTACACTAATTGGATTGATCACTGCCGGAAATTTCGCTGCGATATCTGCCGCTAAATCCTTGCCAGTCCACTGCCCGGTTAATAAGCTTAAATCACGTTTACTTTGCGCAAGTTGCTCCTGGTAGCTCACCAATGTTGCTCGAGTGCTAGCAGCGCTGGTGTTGGCGTTATCAAGGTCTTCTAAACTGCCTAAGCCCACCCGATAGCGCGCCATAATCAGTGCCTGATTGTTTTCGAGTACCGCTAAACGTTGCGTTTCAATCGCCACTAATTGTTGCTGTAGGCTAATGTCTAACCAACTGCGCATCACATTGGCAACCACTAAATCTTTGGCACTTTGTAAACTGGCTTGTGAACTGGCAATGTCTTTTAGCGCGGCATGACTGCTGTCGGCGATTTTTTGCCATAAATCCAATTCCCAACTGACGGTAATGTCAGTGGTGTAGCTGTCGTCACTGTCTTCTGTTTTTGAGCCGCTAAAGCTCGCATCTACCGATGGTAAACGGCTTGCCGAGGTAATCCCGTGCTGGGCATACGCCATATTTAACGCCACAACGCTTTGTTGCAAACTGGGATTATTTTGCAGTGCTGCCGTGATAAAACGCTGTAATTCAGGCACATTGACCAGATCGGTCAAATTCGCCACTGCAACGACTGAGGATGTAGAGGTATCATCAGCCTTTGATTCAGCCAATAACTGCGCCAATAAACGTTGGCTAACATCGGCCTCCGTTTTGCTCGCTTGGTCACTATAATTGGCATAGTCAACGCTGCTGCAACCCAAAAGGCTCGACACCATCAGCGCAAGCATGACATTACGTACCGCAGGTTTTACCATCATCGACCGCCTCTCCAAAACATGTGTATGACACAATAATGGAACAAGTGTACTGATGGGCTGGTTAAGGAGGGGTTAAGATGGAAAGCAAAGATAAAAAACACACCTAACTAGGTGTGTTTTAGCCACTAAACCAACTTATACTTAATGCCCTTTTAGTCGCCGGCTCAAAGCACTTTGGCTGATCCCCAGTATTTGCGCTGCGGCGGTTTGATTATTCGCAGTGCGACTCATGGCTTCATCGAGTAATGCTTGGTTCATTTGGGCGATGGTCGGCAATGACTTCGGGAAGATAATTCTATCCGCTGGCACTGCTGTTAATGACTTATGTTCATTTATAGCCTCCATAAACGGACTGGTATTAAGGGCTATACCGTCACTTCTGCTTACGGCATCAAATACCATTCCCTTCAGCTCATGTAAATTACCGGGAAAATCATAACTTGCTAACTGAGAGGCCAATTCTGCGGGTTGTATAGGTGCGGGTAAATTCATTTCAGTTGCGGCTAGGGTGATAAAATGATTGATCAACATCGAGATATCTAACTGACGCTCAACCAGTGGCGGTAGTTTAATTTTATGCGCGCGCAATCGATATAAAAGATCGCTTCTAAACTCGCCAGCGTGATGAAGCTTAAGTAAATCATCTTGAGTCGATACCACGAATTTACATTTTACTGGGTATGCGGTGTCACTGCCTAAAGGATAATATTGTTTGTTTTCAAGCAAGGCTAATAATTTCACTTGTGCATCAAGTGGCAGTGCGCCAATTTCGTTAAGATAAAGTACGCCGCTGCCGACTTGATGCAATAAGCCTGCAACCGCTTCAAGTTCACCATTATGGTGATGATACAACTGGCCACACATTTTTTGTTCAAAGTATTCACTGCTAATGCCCGCAAGATTAATGCAGATAAAAGGTTCATTTGGGCTATAAAGCGCATGGCAAGATTTTGCGAACTCACTCTTACCGGTACCGCTCGCACCAGAGATTAACAGCGGTTCAGGGCTACACGATACCGCTTCAAGGTAGCGAAATTGATCTAATAACAACGGCTCACAGGTTAAAATATTATTAAATGCTTGTGGGTTATCTAAGGTGCGACTTAAAAACCTCTCTTTAATGTATAAATAGTTACGCTCAAGCCCAACCACTTCAAGTGCTCGTCGCACTGTCCGTGCGAGGTCGTCGACATTATCTGTTTTAATAAAATAGTCATAAGCGCCATTTTTAATACACCGTACTGCAGTATCCACTTCATTTACCCCAGTAACAATAATGACCCGAGTATTAGGAAAGTCACTGCGGATCATCGCTAAAATGTCTTCACCTGAGTGAAACGGCATCGTAAGATCGACCAATACCAGTGCATAGTCACCCACCTGCAAGCGACTTTGAACCTGGCGACTGTCAATACAGGTGTCAATAACAGCCTCGGGAACCAGGCGGTTTAATGTCACGGCCAGTGTACGTAACCATGCGGCTTCATCGTCGATTAACAGAATATTTCGAGCTAACTTCATTGGTTAAATCCTAGTTTAATGCGCTAAAGCAAACGTTAAGCAAATCCGAGTACCTTGGCCTAACGTTGATAATATTTGCATTTCGCCTTGGTGCTCTTTAATGATTTTACTGCATACCGACAACCCTAGCCCACTGCCACCTTCGTTGCGTCTGGTGGTAAAAAAAGGTTCGGTAATTCTTTTTAATGTTGCGCTATTCATGCCGCAGCCATTATCTACAATACTTAACATTGCCTTATCGTCTTGTACGCTGGTTTCTATGACTATCTCAGCTTGTTGAGCAGTGCAGGCGTTACAGGCATTTTGAATAAGGTTAATTAATACTTGATGCAGTTGCTGAGCATCACCGTTAATACAAGGTGAAAGCTCAGATAATATGATACTAACTTGATGCGTTTTAGTTTGATTTGCCGTTAACCGCTGCGCGACTTGAACAACATCATTTAAACACACGCGGGTATATTCATCGGCTATATGCGGCATGGCATAACGTTTTAAATCATTGACGATTCGGCTAATACGTTTAGCGCCCTCTTCAATGGCGCCGCAACTGTATTGCAACTCGTTGATGGCGACATCGGGATTAAGCCCCGCAATAAGCCAGAAAGGATTTTGTTTTTGATAATGGCTAGCCGCAGGCGCTAAGTCTTTCATCGCCGCACTAAATAACGACACGGCATGGACAATTAATCCAGTGGGGTTATTAATTTCATGGGCTATACCGGCAGATAACTCACCAAGTGACGCTAAGCGACTGGCTTCCTCGTTTGCTTGACGTAACCTGTGCTGCTCGGTTGACTCTTCAAGTAAAATAACCACCTGGTCTTGAGCTATGGGGTGGATTTGTAACTGCCAAAACTGTTGTTGGTAATGCATATCTGCGATAAGCGATTTTTGACTGGATAACACATTAAGCACCGCGGTCTTAAGCACAAAAACGTCGTTGTCTATGTAGTAAAATGCATCTGAGTCTAACAAATGAATATTGTTATCGTTACTCCATAAATGCTGTAAGGCGTGATTAACGATGGTCACGCCATTGGGAATGCCATCGAGCACAGATTGAAACTGTTGTGACAGTTCGGATATCTCGGCTTCAATCAGTTTACGTTGCATCAATTGGGCATTTAGCGCTTTAGCGTGACGGCGTAAACTCGCACTAATAAATCCGGTGTAGACCAACCCTGCTGCAGAAATGAAGGCAACCACAATCGCAAGTGCGAATAGGCGCTTTTCGGTAAAGGTTAAATCGACTTTTTCGCGGCCGGTGCCAAACCATTTATTGACCAGTAAATCATATTCACCCGACAGCTTTAATTGCCTTAATGCATCATTAATTTGCTTCATCTGCCTGGCTTTAGTGGCATTAGCCACAAAATTAAACGCGCCGTAAATTAATGCATCACTAGAGCTTCGTACCGACGGATACAAGGGCTGTAGACGCCGAGCAACAAAGCTTTCGGCAATCACCACGTCGACCTGATTTTTAATCAGCAACTGAAAGCCTGTTTCATAAAGATCAACATCAACCCGATCAAACTTTTGCAGTTTGTCAGACAAAAACACATCAACAAAAGCGCCTTTTTTAATGGCGACACGTTTACCGACTAAATCAGCCCAGTTATTGATTAGCGCCTTACCTTGTAAGGTGTAGGCTTTGGCATGAGTGGCATAAATAGGGTCTGATTGCGCTAACTGACGGTCCATATTTATTGGGCTCACTACCGCAATCACATCAATGTCGCTATTAGGGTTATGCACATCGTTTAACAGTTGCTGAAAACTTTTGCGCCGAACAACAATCCGCGTGCTGGTTAACTGGCCAATTCGGTTCATCAGCTCAACATTGAAGCCTTGATCGACACCATTATTACGCCATTCAAGCGGCGCTGTATTTGAGTGCACGCCAAAAACAATGCTGTCTTGCGCCAGCACTGGCAGAGTCATACAAATAAGGCAAAGCAATATCAATCTCATCCGCTAATGTTACTCATTTAGCCTATTTGAAACTGTGCAGCATTCCGCATATGAGTAAATCATTATGTACTCCGCAATCATTTAACCCACACTGATTTAATCCACGAGTATCTGATCTGCATAAATGTCATCAACGTTAAGCAAATCAGCATTTATCGAAACCAAAATTACTGAAAATCCAACTAAATGTGATCTCGCTCAACATCCGCTATGCAAAATTGCATATACCTCTTTGTAGCTATGCATGTTTGCATAGTGAGTTTTAGAGCTTGTGATTAAGCAGTCATTTATCTCTACATAATCACCTATCACATTGCAGATTTTACGATCATGGGTAAAACTAAATGTGAGCAAATAAATAACCAGGTCGGGATAATCAATTCGACCCACATTTAGCCGTATTTGTAGCGTGGAGTGATGATCACTTCTGCCTTGATAAAACAAAAATAAGACTTCTATCATTAATTGGCTTATCGCCGTTAAGGCATAGAAGGGGGAATCAACATGAAAAAGATGAAAATTGCAGTCTGTCTAGCCACGTTAATGGGTACCGCAGGCCTAATGGGTAATGCCGTAGCCGCTGACAACTTAGCCGACTTCCATGTACAAAACCAAGAATGTGATAGCTGCCATACAGCAGATGGTGAACTCTCAAATGACAGCTTAACTTATGAAAATGCGCAATGTGTATCGTGCCACGGCACATTAGCAGAAGTGGCAGAAACTACAAAACATGAACACTACAATGCCCACGCCTCTCACTTTCCTGGCGAAGTGGCTTGTACTTCATGTCACAGCGCTCACGAAAAATCGATGGTCTATTGTGACTCTTGCCACAGCTTCGACTTTAACATGCCATATGCTAAAAAATGGCAACGTGACGAACCAACTATTGCAGAATTAGCCAAAGACAAAGCAGAACGCCAAGCAGCACTAGCAAGTGCACCACGCGACACAGTTGATGTGGTTATTGTCGGTTCTGGTGGTGCTGGTTTCTCTGCTGCGGTAGCAGCACATGACAGCGGCGCTAAAGTAATTTTGATTGAAAAAGAACCCGTGATTGGTGGTAATGCTAAGTTAGCAGCCGGCGGCATGAATGCAGCCTGGACTGACCAACAAAAAGCCAAAAACATAACTGACAGCCCAGAGTTAATGTACAAAGACACCATGAAAGGTGGCCAAAACATTAACGACCCAGCTTTAGTTAAGATTCTAAGCTCACATTCTAAAGACTCTGTTGATTGGATGACAAAAATGGGTGCCGACTTAACCGACGTTGGCATGATGGGCGGCGCATCAGTTAACCGTTCACACCGTCCAACCGGTGGTGCTGGTGTAGGTGCTCATGTGGTACAGGTACTTTACGATAATGCGGTTAAACGTAACATTGACTTACGCATGAACACTCGCGGCATTGAAGTACTTAAAGATGATAAAGGCAGTGTAAAAGGTATCCTCGTTAAAGGGATGTATAAAGGTTACTACTGGGTTAAAGCTGACGCGGTTATTTTAGCAACGGGTGGTTTCGCTAAAAATAATGAACGTGTTGCTAAGCTAGATCCTTCGTTAAAAGGCTTTATTTCTACTAACCAACCTGGTGCTGTAGGTGATGGTTTAGATGTCGCTGAAAATGCAGGTGCAGCGTTAAAAGATATGCAATATATCCAGGCGCATCCAACACTGTCTGTTAAAGGTGGTGTGATGATTACCGAAGCGGTACGTGGTAATGGTGCGATTTTGGTTAACCGTGAAGGGAAGCGTTTCGTTAACGAAATCACGACTCGTGATAAAGCCTCTGCAGCCATCTTAGAACAAACAGGTAAAACAGCTTATTTGATTTTTGATGACTCTGTACGTAAGTCTCTGTCTAAAATTAACCAATATGTCGGTTTAGGTGTGGCTCCATCGGCTGACAGCTTAGCGAAATTGGGCAAAATGGAAGGTATTGACGGTAAAGCATTAACTGAAACTGTCGCCCGCTACAACAGTTTAGTCACCAGCGGTAAAGACACTGATTTTGAACGTGCAGACTTACCACGCGCACTAAACGAAGGTAACTACTACGCTATCGAAATCACACCCGGTGTACACCACACTATGGGTGGCGTGATGATCGACACTAAAGCCGAAGTGATGGATGCTAAAAAACAGGTTATTCCTGGTTTATACGGCGCGGGTGAAGTAACCGGTGGTGTTCATGGCGCTAACCGCTTAGGAGGCAATGCGATTTCAGACATCATTACCTTCGGTCGCTTAGCAGGTGAAGAAGCAGCAAAATACGCTAAAAAGAACTAAGCAATATCGAATTAACTGATTTGCTAGTATCAGTGAAGCCACAGCTCAATGCTGTGGCTTTTTTTATGTTTATACCTATTCCATTGGTCGTATAGAGCTAAACACTCATGCTTAGTTTTTGTTGCTGGCGCCAATGAGACTGCATGATGGGTATGGTAAAGCCATAGCATAAGACCACGATTAATGGCTGAATTTGGAAGCTTAATTCTGGCCAAAGTTGAAAGGCTACAACACAGGCAATAGTGCGAACAATAGCGTGAACTATGGCCACTTTTTGCGCGGCAATCACGCCATGAACTAGCCACATCAATCCCGTCTGAATCGCTAATACAAAAGGTAATGCGAGATAATTTTCCATAAAAAATGGAATGCTGATGCCAAAGGTTAAAAAGCTCATCCCTACCGCAGCCAGAAATACATTTTCAAACCAATTACGGTTAGCTTTTTTCTTAAACGAGATATTCTCACCTGTTAGTCGAGACACTCCCATAGCCAAATACACAATAGAACCGGTGCCAATAAAAACCGCTAACACTAACTGCGATGGCGGTAATATAAAACTGAGCACAAACAATACACTCCAAACAATCATGCCAGATAACGGCATCGCTAACGCGCGTAGTTGACGGTACTCAATTAACTGCTGGTCCAATGATTTATGTTGCATGATAAAGCCTCCTTGTTGGTATGGATTTATTATCAGCAAAACACTCATCGAGCAGTAGTGTGCTTTGTCAGCAATACGCCATGACAAATGTCATCTGTTGCAACTGTCTTAAAGGCAGGATTTTTAGCCATAAAAAAGAGCACCTAGGTGCTCTTTCGATAAACTTACCGCGTTCATTCCCTGTTACGGTTATAACTGCTCAGTAAATCGTTGGCTAAACTCTTGAATACGCTTTGCATTTACACCCGCATCGCCAATGCCGATACGTGACACACTGCGTAAATCAATGCGACTACCCTGCTCTGAACTCGTCACAACGACAACAATATCGTCAGCAAAATTGAAAAATGGCGTTCTCGCTGTAGCTTCAAAACGCAGTGTTTGCGGTTGTTGCTCCACAATAATCCAGTCCATTTCGTTGGCGATACTGAGTGCTTTTTTAAACGCCGCATCGGAACTTAACTCCGACATAATAGGCTTGATATAAGGAAAGGCTTTTAGCTGCTGCGCAGCAATTTCAGCCCCGCCGTAAACTAAAGTATTTTTAGCGCCTATTCGGCTGTCGGTTAAAAACACAAATTGCGGCGGTGCATCAGTATTTGTCGTAATATCATGAATAGGAGGGTACTTTACTGGCTCGATAATAAGCCCCTTCAACATGGGCGACAACATCGCAATCCCCAATACCAATGCTACGACTGACTTTGCAGTGCCTCGCGCTTTAGGGCTGTCAGTCTTAATCATCATACCGCTGACTAAACTGATTAGCGCCAATGCCACCACTATATATCCGAGCACATTGTGATATTTACGGCTCGCAATAAAGCCCGTTATTGGGTCCCATAGTCCCATCGACGAACCAAAAATCATCACACCAGCCGCGATGACCGCAACCAATGCAACTACCAACGCAATATGACTAATAACATTTTTTTGCATTACATCCATCCTGTAAAAGAAACTTATGATTTATAACTATATTGACCTGCATTTTTGAGAAATAATTTCTGCTCTCACATAAAAAGGTAAAAAATGGTACTGTTACGACTCTATATAACAAATATCAGCACATTGATTATTCAGTAATACTTATATGCTATTCAAATTTGTATCCACCGTATTGTTAGCGTTATCTTAAATTTTTCTTATTTTTTCATACAAATAGGTACCAACGATGATAAAGCAGGCTTCTAAACAATCTGGCTTCACACTCATTGAACTCGTCGTAGTCATTATTATTTTAGGCATTCTTGCTGTCACTGCGGCACCTCGCTTTCTAAGTTTAAGCTCCGATGCAAATAAGGCGGCACTTCAATCAATGGGAGGTGCTATCAAATCAGCAGCCAATTTAGTGTACGCTAAATCTGTCATTCAAGGATTACAAAACAATGCTAAAACAACGATAGATATCGATGCAGATGGGATTGATGATTTAGAAATTTCATACGGATACCCAAGTGCTAATAGAAATAATAGTATTTCAAAAATTATGGGAAGTGGCTTCGACAATGATTGGACTTGGTCAACAACCTACGGTGATACTCGTTTTTGGTTAACCACTGCATCATTAGGTGGACGTTCTGGCGTTTACGTAAATCAAACAGCGGTATTAAACAGTGGATGCTACATACTTTATGATCCGGTGACCACAATAGGTTCAAGTCCAAAAATATCTTACGTTACAACTGATTGCTAATAAAATAATATGACTAATTTAAACCTCAATATCTTTGTTTTCGATATTGAGGTTATCTGCTGCAAAGTAAAAACGCCTCCTACCAACCAGAAATAAATACATATCAAAACCTTACAAAAAAAGTAAGATTTACCTACAAAAAACACCTCTCTATATACCTACTTCAACGCCATCCCAAACAAGCATAAAATTAATATATTCAACACAACAACCAAACTAGTTGACATAATCAACAACATTGAATATAGTTGACTAAATCAACCTAATTCATTTCCATTTTAATCACTTGAGAAACAAAATGCATGCACAACCCGTTATGCCATTAACCCAAGTAGGCCCAACGAAAACCCCGATCATTTATAAAGTGCTAGTGGTGTTTGCCATGATGACCTTCATGGGCGGTTCACTCATTGGTTTAATGACCTATATCAACATCGGATATAGCGAGATGTTTTTCAATGATTGGTTAACATCATTCCTATTTGCGGCAGTAACCGTGATGCCTGCGGGATTTATCTTAATGGCTTTGTTAACTCAAATTGTTGAAAAGTGGCTACCTGATACCAGCGAGAAAAAGCGCAACATTATTGTCGGGCTGTTTATGGCACTGACGATGGAGTCTGCAATGGCCTTATCGACTTCGATTAATAATATTGGCTTTAACAGTTATTCTGCACTGTTTAGCCACTGGCTTGATGCGCTACTCGCCGCGCTGCCATTAGGCTTAACGTTAATGGTGATTACATCATTAACCATCAAACCTAAAATTGAACGATTTTTAAAAAGTTAACTTATTTACCCATAAACTTATTTACCCATAAACTTATTGAGGAATTCAGCATGAGCAAAGAAAACCAATATCGAATTACCGTCGAGCAAATTAATCCAGATAACGAAGCCGCTCAACCATTACAGTTTGAATTCCAAGACCGAGAAGATCTGTTTAAACTCGTTGAGAACCTTAAAAAAGGCAGTGGACTCCCGGAGTCAGAAGCCACTATCTTAAGTGTTGGTTTACGTTTGTTAGGCCCATTAATGATGCAAAACCGTAAACACCCGCTGTTTATCGATTTTATGCCGCACTTTAAAACATTTATGCAAAACTTAAAAACCACCATTAAAAGTGCACTGAGTTAATCGTTCATTATTTATGGCTAAATACCCAGTATTGAACACTATACCCCACGGGTTTATAACAACATAAACCCTGCATTGGGGTCTATATCCAAACGGCGCATGGTACGAATAAGGTTGCTTCGGTCAAGTTTTAACGTTCTGGCTACCGCAGCCAAATTACCGCGCTCTTTAACTAATATCGCTTGAATAATTTGGCGCTGATACTCATCGGTTGCATCGCGTAGCCCGTAAATTTCTGCATCTGCTAATGCAATTGATGAAGGATTATCAACGCTGTGCGTTATAACTAACTCTGATGTAACTTCTGGTTGATGTGCAGCAAACTCCATTCCAAGATGCGCACAATTAATGCTAATAATGCTGGCAAGACGACCTTGCTCGCTTATTGCCCTTAATGCTGCCCGACTCAACAGATGCTCTAACTCACGTACATTTCCAGGCCAATCATATTGCATAAGCTGTTCGATTGCCGTTTGCTGTAATCTCAGTTTGGCTACGCCCAATTGATGCTGACTTTTTTCTAAGAAATATCCAGCCAGTAAAATAACGTCTTTACCGCGTTCGCGTAAGGGCGGCACAGGCAAAGGATAAACACTCAAACGATGATACAAATCAGCCCTAAAACGTCCTTCTTTCACTTCTTGCTGTAAATGGCGATTAGTTGCCGCCACAATCCGAACATCGACGACAATGATCTTGTCACTACCGACGCGTTGAATTTCACCATTTTGCAGTGCCCGCAATAACTTAGCCTGTACAGCTAATGGCAGCTCGCCCACTTCATCTAAAAATAACGTGCCACCATCAGCCAGTTCAAAACGACCACAGCGATCGTTCACCGCCCCAGAAAAAGCCCCTTTAACATGACCAAACAATTCACTTTCTACAATGCTTTCAGGTAATGCTGCGCAATTGATTTGTACCAGGGGTTGTAGATTACGCCGTGATTGTTGATGAATACTCTTCGCGACTAACTCTTTACCCACGCCGGTTTCACCGGTAATCAACACCGACAAATCACTGCTGGCGACTGTATCTATATCGGCTTGTAATGCGTTTATAGCCGCACTCTTACCAATAATCGTTGAGGGGCCAAGGGTTGCCTGAGCAACTTGATGGCTTTGCTCAATTTTGGCCTCAAGTGCTTCAATATATTCGCTGGTTTTAATCGCCGCGGCCACCCCAGCAATATACGCTCGGGTTTCTGTAGGATTAAGTGCATCAAAACTGCCCGCCTGCATCGCATCGAGGGTGAGTACGCCCCACACTTTGCCATCAACATAAATAGTGCTACCCATACAGTCATGTACGTGTAACTGCTCACTGCCGTCGTCCACCAAACCGTCATAAGGATCGGCTAGGCTGGAGTCGGCATCAAAACGCGTAATGTGTGGGCTGGCGAGTATTTGTTGTAATCGCGGATGATGATGAATAGAAAACTGCCGAGCAAGCGCTTCTTGTTTGAGCCCAACCACCGCGACAGGCACCAAATAATCTTGCTTGAGTTTTAATAACGCCACGGCATCACAAGGAATAGCACGTTGAATCGCTTTAATAAGTCGTAAATAACGTTCCGATTTAGCCAGATCGCGATTTAAATCTTCTACAATATCAATGAAAGGAGAAATATTCATAGCAAGTCAAATTAACCTAATTTAGGTTAATTTGACACACTTAATGATCTAGGTCAATTTAACCTTTAACTATATTACCGTATATAAAACAATTAGATAAATATTGGCACGTTATGTGTAATACGAGAGTATCGCAGATAAATAATTGAAGTTTATCGCAATTTAATCCCAGAAGGACTCATCAATGTTAGACACTGCAACCGTACAAATTATTAAAGCCACAGTGCCAGCACTGCAAATTTACGCTAATGACATCACTAGCCATTTTTATCCTTTATTGTTTGCTCAGCACCCTGAAGTGCTGCCGTTTTTTAATCAAACTAACCAAGGTAAAGGCACCCAGCCTAAAGCATTAGCGAACGCAGTAATTGCCTATGGCGCCAATATTGATGAACTCGGTAACTTAAGCGACGCTGTGAGCAAAATTGTACAAAAACATGTTGCATTAGGTATTTTACCTGAGCAATACGACGCAGTGGGCAGCTGCTTATTACAAGCCATTAAAGCCGTATTAGGTGATGCCGCCACAGATGAAGTGATTGATGCATGGGCCAAAGCATACGGCCAATTAGCCAATATCTTGATTGCTGCAGAAGAGTCTATTTACACGGCCAACGAGCAAAAAGAAGGTAGCTGGCGCGGCGAGCGTGAGTTTATTTTAGTGAAACGTGAAGATGAAAGTTCACTGATCACCTCATTTTACTTTCAGCCTTTTGATAACCAAGGCTTACCCGATTTTGAAGCTGGACAATTTTTAACCATCGTGTTTGACGACATTGATGGTATTTCAATGCGTCGTAATTACAGCTTGTCTGATGCAGCAGGCAAAGATTACCTCAGAATTAGCGTGAAACGAGAGCCAAATGGCATAGTATCCAGCCATTTACATAATAATATTCAACTTGGTGATAAAGTGAAGTTACGCGCACCGAGCGGTGACTTTACCTTACGTAAAAATGCAAAACCATTAGTGTTGCTCACTGGGGGCGTCGGTATTACGCCCGCCATCAGCATGCTCAATACAGCAGCAGGTTCTGGCCGTGATATTCGCTTTATTCATGCCGCGATTAACAGCGACGTGCACGCCTTTAAGCAGCATGTAGATACTCTTGCCGCTACCAATAGCAACATTACACCACTATACATTTACAGCCAGCCACAAGCGCATTGCCAACCGCATGCCACTGGGTTTATTGACGCCTCAATCATTGAAGCGCAATTACCGGCAGACCGCGATGTTGAGTTTTATTTACTCGGCCCTGTTGGGTTTATGAAAGCCGCTTTAGCTATCGCCACTAGCCTAGGTGTACCAGCAAGCCAAATTCATTATGAATTCTTTGGCCCAGCGGAATCATTAACCGCTTAACAGAGCCACAGCATCACCCTTGAGCTGAGCGATGAGAGATCAAAAAAGCCCTGACATGACTGTCAGGGCTTTTTGTTAATTCGTTGTTCTAAATCGAATTAGAATGGAATATCGTCATCCCAACCTTCATCCAAATCTGGAGTAAAGTTTTGTGCAGGCTGTGGCGCTGGGCGTTGAGCCGGTGCATTTTGTGGTTGGAAGTTACCTTGTGGAGCAGCTGCAGGCTTAGGCGCATAAGCAGGCGCTTGTTGCGCTGGAGCTGGCTGCTGATATCCACCTTGTTGGCCCGCATTTGACTGGCCCTGGTAAGTGTTGGTATTGCCAGCCGGTGCAGCTTGGTTATACTGCGGACGTGGAGCAGGTGCTGCGCCTGGAGCTGCTGGAGCTGGACGAGACTGCTGACCCATGCTTTGCTGACCTTGGCTTGGGTTTTGGTTGTACTGACTTTGACCTTGACCCTGGCTTTGATTGTACTGACCTTGACCACCAGCGTTATCGCCACCCGCATTGCGACCGTCTAGCATTTGCATTTCCATCGCATTGATTTCGGTTTTGTAACGGTCTTGACCGGTTGCTTGGTCTTGCCACTTACTGGTCTGCAATTTACCTTCTAGGTAAACCTTAGAGCCTTTCTTTAAATACTCACCCGCAATTTCAGCAAGACGACGGTACATAACAATATTGTGCCATTCAGTGCGCTCTTGCACTTGACCTTGTTGGTCTTTCCACGACTCACTTGTCGCTATTGTAAAGTTGGCTACGGCATTGCCGTTTGGCATGTAACGAACCTCAGGATCTTTACCTAAGTTACCGACCAAAATCACTTTATTCACACCACGACTAGCCATCGAAATCTCCTGAGATTTTTATCTGTTTACTTTATCTGAATTTATTTTATCTGAATTCTAACGAAATGATCTACACGACCTGTTGCACAGAGCCTAACACAGCTCGGGCTTCGCTTAAATTGAATTTATCATCGGCCTTTAAATAAGCGACCTTCTCTTCAAGCACCACAATGGCTTCAACTACACCTGCCAATTGCGATAATTCGGTGGCCATAATTTGAGCATCATTTTTATCTTTTATATTGGCTTCAAGGGTATAGCTTTTTAATAACACCGGTTTTTGCATACCAATCGTTAATAACAGCCACACAAACATCAGCCCTAATGCGACAAAAAACACACCAGAAGCACCCACTAATTGATAAGCTCCACCGCCTAACATACCACCACAAAATGCACCTAAAAATTGGCTGGTTGAATACACGCCCATCGCGGAACCTTTTTCACCGACAGGGCAAAATTTTGCAATTAAACTCGGTAACGAGGCTTCTAGATAATTGAAGCCAGTAAAAAACAACACAATTGCCGCACTTAACATCCAAATGTTATCAGCAAAAACACCCATAATGGCCAATGAAAGCATCATAATCACTAATGATAACTGGAACATCGTTTTAGTGTTGTTACGCTTAACGCCAATGATGATTAACGGCACCATTAAAAAGAATGCGCCGACAAATGCAGGGAAATACAGCATCCAATGTTTTTCTTTGACCAAACCGGCATCCACTAAATCTAGCGGTAACGCAACAAACACCGCGGTTAATACCAAATGCAGAATGAAAATACCGGCGTCTAAACGAAACAGCTGCGGGTCTAGCAACATACGTTTTAATTTAGTTGGGGTGGCAACAGTGTCACCTTTTGGCGCTTGAGTAATTGGGTTAGGTACAAAAAACTGCACGATTAACATGCCTAATACTGCCAACACGGCGGTTAGAAAAAACAACCCCGTTAAACCCATATATTGCGCCACAATTGGCCCAACTAATAACGACAGCGCAAACGAGAATCCGATACACATGCCTATTACGGCCATGACTTTCGTGCGTTGTTCATCGCGGGTTAAGTCGGCGGCTAAGGCTAATACGGCGGCGGCAATCGCGCCCATACCTTGTACTGCGCGGCCAAATACCACACCGTAAATATGATCTGATGAGGCAGCAATCAAACTACCAATGGCAAATAACACCAAACCGCCTAAAATAATCGGTTTGCGGCCATACTTGTCTGACAAAATCCCCATTGGAATTTGCAACACTGCCTGAGTCAGTCCATAAGCACCAATAGCAATACCCACCCATAACGGTGAAAAGCCCTCTAGGTGCTGACCATACAAGGCGAAGACAGGCATGATCATAAACAGCCCCATCATTCGTAAACCAAACACACTGGCTAACGAAAAAGCGACCTTTTTTTCCATACCCGACAGTCCATTACTGGCCATGCAATTGCCCTTCGAAAAATGATTCAATAAAATGATTAGCTGCGCATATTATCACAGCGCCATAAATTAGCTCAAAAGGAAATCGTAGTTTGCGACCTATGCTTCATTTAGTTCATCATTTACTAATCTTAATCTTCGTTTACTGCGTATTTAAAACATCATTCATAACAAAATTGATCAACAGCCACTTAGTAATGTATGCGATACTGATCATCGTTTTGTTTACACCAGTCATAGAGCGAATAGATGGATAAAATTGAAATACGCGGTGCCCGAACCCACAATCTAAAAAACATCAATCTAACAATTCCACGTGACAAACTTATTGTTATTACTGGATTATCTGGTTCTGGAAAATCATCATTAGCCTTCGATACCTTGTATGCAGAAGGCCAGCGTCGTTACGTAGAATCCTTGTCGGCTTATGCGCGTCAGTTCTTGAGTATGATGGAAAAACCCGATGTCGATCATATCGAAGGGTTAAGTCCTGCGATTTCAATTGAGCAAAAATCGACTTCGCACAATCCACGTTCTACCGTGGGCACGATTACCGAAATCTACGATTATTTACGCCTATTATTTGCCCGCGTGGGTGAGCCTCGCTGTCCAACGCATAATTTACCCTTGTCGGCACAAACGGTCAGCCAGATGGTCGATAAAGTCTTAGCCATGCCGCAAGACAGTCGTCAAATGTTACTGGCGCCAGTAGTCAACGACCGTAAAGGTGAGCACGTTAAACTGCTTGAAAGTTTGTCGGCCCAAGGTTACATCCGCGCCCGAATTGACGGCGAAGTGTGTGACTTAACCGATCCACCAACCTTAGATTTACACATAAAACACACGATTGAAGTGGTTGTTGACCGCTTTAAAGTGCGTGATGACATTAAACAGCGTTTAGCTGAGTCGTTCGAAACCGCATTAGAACTCTCTGGCGGCATTGCCAAAATCGCTAGCATGGAAGACTCAAGTACCGAAGAGTTAGTCTTTTCAGCTAACTTTGCTTGCCCGCACTGTGGCTATTCAATGGCCGAGCTTGAACCACGCATTTTCTCGTTCAACAATCCAGCTGGTGCGTGCCAAACCTGTGATGGCCTAGGCGTACAACAATTTTTTGACCCAGACCGCGTAATCACTAACGATGAATTATCATTAGCTGGCGGTGCCGTTAGAGGCTGGGACAGACGCAATTTCTACTATTTCCAAATGCTCAGTTCATTGGCAGAACATTACAAGTTTGATGTTGAAAAGCCGTTTGCCGAACTCAGTGATAAAGTGAAAAAGATTATCTTGTACGGCTCAGGCAAACAGAATATCGCCTTTAAGTACATTAACGATCGCGGTGATGTGGTGGTGCGTAACCACCCATTTGAAGGCATTTTAAATAACATGGACCGCCGCTACCGTGAAACCGAAAGTAATTCGGTACGCGACGAGTTGTCTAAGTTTATTAATATGCAGCCTTGTAATAGCTGTGGCGGATCACGCCTTCGTGAAGAAGCACGCAACGTATTTATTGGCGAACTTAATTTACCGCAATTAACCACCTGGTCGATTGGCCAAACTAAAGAGTATTTTGATACTGTTGAATTTGAAGGCCAACGCGCACAAATTGCTGAAAAAATCTTAAAAGAAATCAGTCAACGCCTGGGCTTCTTAGTCAATGTCGGACTTAACTATTTAAGCTTGTCACGTTCTGCCGAAACCCTGTCTGGTGGTGAAGCTCAGCGTATTCGCTTAGCCAGCCAAATTGGTGCAGGGCTTGTGGGCGTGATGTACGTGTTAGATGAACCTTCTATTGGTTTACATCAACGCGACAACGAACGCTTACTGCAAACCCTTATCCACCTAAGAGATTTAGGCAATACCGTCATTGTGGTCGAACACGATGAAGATGCTATTCGCCTCGCCGACCATGTTATCGATATCGGTCCTGGTGCTGGCGTGCATGGCGGCGAAGTGATTTGTGACGGCACATTGGAAGACATTCTTAACTGTGAAGAGTCAGTGACGGGTCAATATATTTCCGGCAAAAAGCAAATTCACATCAGTGACGAACGCACCCCAATCGACCCTAAAAAAGTTATTGAACTATTTGGTGCCTCAGGCAACAACTTAAGAGATGTCGACTTAACCATTCCGATTGGTCTATTTACGTGTGTTACTGGCGTATCAGGCTCAGGCAAATCGACCTTAATTAACGACACCTTCTTTAAAATTGCCCATCGCATGCTCAACGGCGCCACGGTCGATGAACCCGCACCGTATAAAAGCATTAAAGGCATGGAACAATGTGACAAAGTTGTCGACATCGACCAAAGCCCTATCGGCCGCACCCCACGCTCAAACCCTGCCACTTATACTGGCATTTTTACACCTATACGTGAGTTATTTGCCGGCACGCAAGAATCACGCACTCGTGGCTACCTTGTGGGACGTTTCTCGTTTAACGTTAAAGGCGGTCGTTGTGAAGCTTGCCAAGGTGATGGCTTAATTAAAGTGGAAATGCACTTTTTACCTGACGTGTATGTCCCTTGTGATTCATGTAAAGGAAAGCGCTATAACCGCGAAACCTTAGAAGTGAAATACAAAGGTAAAAACATTCACGAAGTGCTGCAAATGACGGTTGAAGATGCGCGTAGTTATTTTGATGCCATCCCCTCCATCGCACGTAAGTTACAAACCTTAATCGACGTGGGTTTGTCTTATATTCGTTTGGGACAAAGCGCGACCACCTTATCTGGCGGTGAAGCGCAGCGGGTTAAACTGGCTAAAGAGTTATCTAAACGCGACACGGGTAAAACCTTGTACATTTTAGATGAACCGACCACAGGCCTTCACTTTGCAGACATTCAGCTATTGTTAGATGTATTGCATCGCTTAAAGTCGCATGGCAATACCGTTGTGGTGATTGAGCATAATTTAGATGTGATTAAAACCGCAGACTGGATTATCGACCTAGGCCCAGAAGGCGGCGCTGGCGGCGGTATGATTTTAGCGGCTGGCAGCCCTGAAGATGTCGCCGAGCACCCAGAGTCGCATACCGCTCGATTCTTAAAGCCAATGCTTGCTATTCATAAGCAGCGTGCAAAAAAAGCCCAAGCGAAAAAGTAACGCCATAAACGGCAACCTAGCCACTTAATCACCCAGAGGAGAATACAAATATGTTGCAATCTCTTATGTGTTATCGAGTGGCGGGGTTACTGTTATTAACCAGTTTTATAGGCGGCTGCAGCGCAAGCTTGCCCGAATGTTCATCTGAGCTAATCTCTTCATGGCCTGAAGCAAAACAACAAATCAACCAAGATATAATCCAGCTGACCTCAGCCGAATTTCAAGGGCGCAAAACGGCCACCGCAGGCTCAAAAGTCGCGCAAACATTTTTGATATCACGCTTTAATCAACTTGGGCTTAAGCCTTGGCAAGCCGAGTTTGCGATACCTTTTACTTTTGATTATCAATTCTCAACCATGACCGGCACTAATTTAGTCGCCACCATTCCCGCAAAAGTACCATCACGTCGCTGGCGCATCATTACCGCCCATTACGATCATTTAGGCCAAAAAGGCGGTGAGTTTTTTCCGGGTGCAGATGATAACGCTTCAGGGGTAGCGGGTATGCTCGCAATTGCCCAACGCTGGCAACAATATGCACCAGTAGATGATATTAACTTGATGTTGGTCGCAACCGATGCTGAAGAACCCGGATTGTTTGGCAGTGATGCGTTAGTGAAGTTATTGCAACACGACCCCACTATAGAAGTGGAGTTAAGCGTTAATCTTGACATGATTGGCCACCCAGACCGGCGTAGAGCCATATACATGGAAGGCGAAAAGAATCTCGCTCAGTTTTCACAAGTCCAACAGCAATTAATGCAACAAACACAATTGTGCATTCGTACACATCGCAGAAATTTACTCAGCGGGCGGTTAAATAAAACAGATTGGTTACGAGCCTCAGATCATTATCCGTTTCACAAAGCAGGCTATAAATGGGTGTATTTTGGCGTGCCACCACATGTGCAATACCACACCATAAATGACACGGCTGATACCCTTGATATCGACTTTATTGTTGCCGTGGCCGAAACCGTGTATCAGATGTTAAGCATTGATAAATTGACTGTGATCCCATAAAACATATCATAAACCGCAACAAGTGTTCACTTTTCAATCGATTAGCAAGTGCCATAAATCAAGAATCAGGCCAATCTTGACTATTAATAGCCAAATTAAGGTTTATTTTCAGTTTTTACGTGGTCAAATCGCATACTTGCTGCTATAATACGCCCCCTTATCGGCGCGGGAAATCGACACGGGGTTGATTTTCTGTCTGTGAAACTTTAGCACGAGCTTCCGAACTTCGTGCGCATCCACAAGGCTACAACTCAATGTCATCCAATGAAAGAACTTTCCGCGAACTCGGCCTGTCTGAGTATTTGTTGCGTTCACTTGACGAGCTTGGTTATGAAAAACCAACGCCAATTCAGTCTGCTAGTATCGACCCGCTTATGGCTGGTAAAGATATTATCGGTCAAGCGCAAACCGGTACCGGTAAAACAGGTGCTTTTGCCCTGCCTTTACTAAACAAAATCGACATGAAAATCAATGCTCCACAGATTTTAGTGTTGGCTCCAACTCGTGAACTAGCCGTTCAGGTTGCTGAAGCTTTTGGTAGCTATGCAAAACACATGAAAGGCTTCCACGTACTGCCGATTTACGGTGGTCAAAGCATGCAACAACAGTTAAACGCCCTTAAGCGTGGCCCACAAGTGATTGTTGGTACACCAGGTCGTGTAATGGATCACATGCGTCGTGGCACACTTAAATTAGACTCATTAAAAGCATTAGTGCTTGATGAAGCTGATGAAATGTTAAAAATGGGCTTCATCGACGATATCGAATGGGTATTAGAGCACAAGCCTGCTGACAGCCAACTTGCATTATTCTCGGCAACGATGCCAGAGCAAATCAAGCGTGTAGCAGCTAAGCATTTGAACGACCCTATTAACATCAGCATTGCTGCCAGCCACACAACGGTAGAGTCAATTGACCAACGTTATGTGCAAGTATCACAACACAACAAACTTGAAGCGTTAGTTCGCGTATTAGAAGTTGAAAATACTGAAGGTATTATCATTTTCGTACGTACACGTAATAGCTGTGTTGAATTAGCAGAAAAATTAGAAGCACGCGGTTATGCATCATCACCACTACACGGTGACATGAACCAGCAAGCACGTGAACGTGCTGTTGATCAACTAAAACGCGGCAAGCTAGACATTTTAATCGCGACTGACGTTGCGGCACGTGGTTTGGACGTTGAGCGTATTGGCCACGTTGTAAACTACGATATTCCTTATGATTCAGAAGCGTATGTACACCGTATCGGTCGTACAGGTCGTGCTGGTCGTACTGGTATGGCAATTTTGTTTGTAACCAACCGTGAAATGCGTATGTTACGCACTATCGAACGCGCTACAAACAGCCGTATTTCGCCAATGAAAGTGCCTAGCCCTGAATCAGTTGCAGAGCGTCGTTTATCTCGTTTAGGCGAGCAAATCCAAGAAACCATCAATGGCGACTTAGATTTCATGAAAAACGCAGTTGCTGAATTATGTCAACAGCTTGAAGTTGATACAGACTTACTTGCAGCGGCATTGTTACAACAAGTACAGCAAGAGCGTCCATTACAGTTACCAACCATTACTGAACGTCAACGTGATTCACGTGACGAGCGCAGTGATCGTGGTAGCGACCGCGGTGACCGTAACAGCGATCGTGGCGACCGTCCACGTCGTGAACGTAGCGAACGCGGCGATCGTAGCAGCCGTCCAGCACCAACCAGCTTTGGTAGTGCAGACACCCTAAAAGATAACCCAGACGTTAAAATGAACCGTTATGTTATCGATGTGGGTCGTGAAAATGGCGTTGGAGTAGGTAACATTGTTGGTGCTATTGCTAACGAAGCTAACATCGACAGCCGTTTCATTGGTCAAATCCAATTATTCGACCAAGTGACGACAGTTGACTTACCAGACGGAATGCCAAAAGACATCCTTGCTCACCTAAGAAAGGTGCGTGTATGTGGTCGTCCTTTGAACATCCGTGAAGCTGGCGATGAAGTATTTGCAGACTCAGGCCGTGGTGCTCCACGTAAACCTCGCAGTGACCGTCCTCGTGGTGATCGTCCACGTGGTGACCGTCCTGCTGGTGACCGCCCAGCCGGCGATCGTCCTGCAAGTGTTGAACGTCGTCCACGTAAGCCACGTGACAACGGTTAATCATTCAGCTGAATGACACAAAAAATGGAGCCTAACGGCTCCATTTTTGTTTTCAGTTTTTAATAGTAAAGACTCTAGAGCGCTACGCTGCTAGGTTCTAGAATATTAGAGCGCTTGTTATCATTTCTAGCAGGACGCAGTCCGCCCTAGTAGCAAAGCGACCCTAGCAGGACGCAGTCCGTCCTAGTAGCAAAGCGACCCTAGCAGGACGCAGTCCGTCCTAGTAGCAAAGCGACCCTAGCAGGACGCAGTCCGTCCTAGTAGCAAAGCGACCCTAGCAGGACGCAGTCCGCCCTAGCAGCGAAGCGACCCTAGCAGGACATAGTCCGTCCTAGCAGCGAAGCGACCCTAGCAGGACGCAGTCCGTCCTAGTAGCAAAGCGACCCTAGCAGGACGAAGTCCGTCCTAGCAGCGAAGCGACCCTAGCAGGACGCAGTCCGTTCTAGCAGCGAAGCGACCCTAGCAGGACGCAGTCCGTTCTAGCAGCGAAGCGACCCTAGTGATAATCCTTTTGTACCAAAATGTTACAGCACCGTCCTGAATGCTTTAGCCTGCTTGCGCTTTTGATACATAGGAACGATTTGCACCAAAAAGACTGCACACACAATCAGCACTATTCCCATAAATGACAAGCCATCGATATTGGCACTGGTAAATACTCCACTCCACCAGCCTAAACTGACGACTATTTCTGTGGCGGTAAAACTCAATACCGGCGTTAACGACAACATTGCACTGACTTGTGCGGTTGGCCAATAATGTAAAGCCTGCCCAAAACAACCATACGCTATCAAAGTATTGGCGCCGCAAAATAGCACTATCCACCATTGATCGAGTGTCATGGTTTCAAACTGACTAAAATCACTGAATGGCGCCATAAGCACAATGCCTAATGCATAGATAAATAACAGCACATTACTGGGCGATAAACGTTGGCTCACCGACTTTTGTAATAAGGCATAACTGGTCCACGACATCACTGAAAATTGCACAATCATAATGCCGATAAGCACTTGCTCATCACGAGCTTGGTCCATATCAAGTTGCGGATGGAAAAACATCAGCATCCCCAATCCAAGCGTGGCAAAACAACTTAATTGAAACGCATTAAAACGTTCTTTAAAGAACAACACCCCGCCAAATGCCAAGAAAAATGGCGCGGTTTGAAAGTTAAGCTGCGCAGTGCCTGGGGCTAAATATCCCAACGAATACACAAACGACACGTAATTGCACATCAGCAATACACCAGCCAATGTGAGTTTGAGCCATATTGCCCGAGGTAAATCCACAAATTGGCGTAGCGCCCCGATTTTCCATTGAATTAACAACGTCACAACGAGAGCCATAACAAACCGAAACCAGGTCAACGTCACTGGTGTAATAAATCCACCAGACAACTTTAATGCTATAGGCAAAATACCCCAGAAAAATACGGCTATAGAAACAAATATCAATCCTAAACGGGCATTCGCGCTTTGTTGTTCACTGTTCACGTTGGTTTATCCATTACATCATTAAGGCGTGAATTTTGCCTGATTACCCCGATAAAGTCTTTATCAAGAATGGCTAACCTTATGCTTGATTGTTCGCATAACAAAAAAGCCTATTTCAACCACTCCTTTTATCGTGCAAACACGTTGAATGCAGGTAAAATAGCCGCCATAAAAAACCTATGTGCCCTACTACCTAAGGAACACTCGCATGAGTCTTGCTGATTCCGTTCTTGCCGTGAACAATGATTTACCTATCCGTACCGATAAGCCTGTCCACAGTGGCAAAGTTCGCAGCGTTTACTGGTTAACAGACGCTGATAGCCGCCGACTTATTCAGGACAAAGGTTACGATGTCCCAGAAGATACTCCACTCGCGATTATGGTGATCAGCGACCGAATCTCGGCATTTGATTGTATTTTCCATGGCGAAGGTAACTTGCAAGGCATTCCTGGTAAAGGCGCTGCATTAAATGCGATTTCTAACCACTGGTTTGGTTTATTCGCTGAGAACAAGTTAGCCGACAGTCACATTCTTGATATTCCGCACCCATTTGTGTGGATAGTCCAAAAAGCCCGTCCCATAAAAGTAGAAGCCATTTGTCGTCAGTACATTACTGGTTCGATGTGGCGCGCCTACTCAAAAGGCGAACGAGTCTTTTGTGGCATTACCCTGCCTGAAGGCTTAACTAAAGATCAAAAACTGCCAGAGTTGCTAATAACGCCATCAACAAAAGGGATTTTAACCGGGATACCTGGCGTACCAGCACAAGACGATGTCAACATCAGTCGCAGCGACATAGAAGCCAACTACCAGGCATTTGGTTTTGAAAAGCCACAAGATATCGACCTATACGAAACCCTGCTCAAGCAAGGCTTCAAGGTCATTTCAGACGCACTGGCTAAACTGGATCAGGTGTTTGTCGATACTAAGTTTGAATTTGGCTACGTGAATGACAAAAACGGCCAGTCAAAATTGATTTACATGGATGAAGTCGGTACTCCTGACTCATCACGTATTTGGGACGGAGCCGCATATCGCGACGGTAAGATTGTTGAAAACTCAAAAGAAGGCTTCCGCCAGTTCTTATTGAACTATTTTGACGATGCCGACATTCTATTAAACAAAGACAGAATGCCAGAACGTGAAGCCCTTGCACGTGATAACGACCTACCACTAGACGCGATGATGAACGTGTCGCGCACCTACACAGGCGTAGCTGAAAAAGTGACCGGGTCAAGTATTCCATTACCCGCAAACCCTAAAGCGGACATCATCAAAGTGCTGCGCGAGCAATATGATTTAATTGACTAATCACGCTCGTGCTATATACATTAAGGCGCCTTATGGCGCCTTAATTCTATTCGTTATCATGATGTTCAATCCCTAGCCAATTCTCCCCTTCAAAGACCATAAATTTACAAAACACCAAAATGTAAATGATAATGATTTACGTTTGCAATAAGTGTATTATCCCGGCAATAACATAATGACTCATAACAGAACAAGGATTCGTTCGTAGCCGTTGAAGATGATAACACCATGAAACTAAACAAAATTAGCCTAGCTGTTCTTTGCGCTATCAGCTTATCGCAACACGCCATTGCTGCCGATGAAACCATCGCAAGTCAAAACGAACCCGTAAACACTGATAATATTGAAAAAATTGAAGTCACCGGCAGTTATATTGCAGGTTACAACGCCCACTCAGTCAGTGGTGCGTCACGGTTAGACTTAGCCATCATTGATATCCCCCAGTCAGTTTCTGTTATCACTGAAGCGCAAATGCAAGACTTTCAATTACACGACATCAATGCCGCATTAGACTCAGCAACTGGGGTGAACGTTGAGCGGATTGAAACGGATCGAACTTACTATACCGCCCGTGGTTTTGATATTACTAACTTCCAAATTGACGGTATTGGTTTACCGCTTACTTCAGGGAATAACCACGCCGATGAAGATACTGCCATTTACGATCGCATCGAGGTTATCCGCGGTGCTAACGGCTTAATGACAGGTGTGGGTAATCCATCTGCCACCATCAACTTTATTCGTAAACGCCCTACCGCAGACAATCAACTAACCGTTAGCGGTACTTACGGCAGCTTTAATAACACCCGTATCGAAGCCGATGGTTCTGTCAGACTCAATGACACCTTTGCTGCCAGAGCTGTAGCGGTAACTCAAAGTAAAGATTCGTATTTAGACCGCTATGAAACCGATAAAAATGTCTTTTATGTATTTTTAGAAGCCAACTTAACAGACGACACTAGCTTATCACTAAGCCACAGCTACATTAATAATGACGCCACAGGCAATAACTGGGGCGCCCTGCCGCTGTTTTACACTGACGGCAGCGCCACCCATTACGACAGTTCGACCAATACCTCTGCTGACTGGTCTAACTGGCAAGTGATTAAAAATAATACGGTGTTAGAGCTTAGCCATCATTTTAATGATGACTGGCGTTTACGGGCGACTTACTCACATAAAACAACCGACGAAGACACAGAGTTATTTTATGTGTTTGGCACACCAGATAAGGATACCGAGCTTGGTTTAACCGGTTATGGCAGTGAGTATGATTTAGATGACCAAAGTGATTTAGTGGATATTTATGTTGATGGTAACTTCAGCCTGTTTGGCCGCGAGCATCAACTTGTTGCAGGGGTTAACTATTCTAAAATGAGCTACACCGACAGTTCACTTTATGATTACACCACTGACTATGGCTTCCCCGAAATGCCAGATCTCAACACCTGGGACGGCAACACCCCAAAACCGACCTTTACTGATGGCTTACGCGGCAGCGATGTGACCCGTAAACAACAAGCAGCCTACTTTACCGGTCGCTTTAGTATTGTGGATGATTTACACGTGATCATCGGCGGACGTTATAACGATTGGCAAGCCGAAGGCGAGTCGTACGAAATTGACCAACAAGCTGATTATGACAAGTTTATTCCGTACATTGGCGCTGTTTATAGCTTCACCCCTGAACAGGTCGCTTACGCCAGCTACACCGAAAACTTTGTCGCACAAACTGAAACCAACAGTGTCGGCGTGTTTCTTGACCCCATTACCGGAGAAAGCCGCGAAGTGGGCGTTAAAAGCGAATTGTTTAACGGTCGTTTAATTGCCAGCCTAGCCTACTTTGACGTAGAGCAAACCAATATTGCAGTACTTGATCCTGAAACAGCAGGGTTACCTATCGACATGCAAACTTACTATGGTGCTGACGGGATTAGCAGCACAGGTTTTGAGTTTGAAATTGCGGGTGAAATTTACCCTGGTTTGAATGCCAGCATCGGTTACACAGATTTTGACATTGAAGGTGACGATACGGTTGCTGCTTACACTCCCAGCAAATTATTAAAATTTGCCGCAACCTATGATTTTGAAACCATAGAAGGGCTCTCTATCGGGATGAACATGCGCTGGCAAGACGATATCTCGCGTAATCAAGGTGTCGTAGCAACAGGTTTTGACAACGCAGGCGCCGAGATTATCACCAAACAAGATGC
The DNA here is from genome assembly GCF_059758055.1 of Shewanella sp. MF05956. Classification (NCBI taxonomy): domain Bacteria; kingdom Pseudomonadati; phylum Pseudomonadota; class Gammaproteobacteria; order Alteromonadales; family Shewanellaceae; genus Shewanella; species Shewanella sp. MF05956. The sequence goes on from NZ_JCAYNV010000011.1 coordinate 114,496, forward strand.
GTATGCGGTGATTGATTTAATGGCCAAATATCAAATTACCGACAATTTAGGTTTGGCACTAAATGCTAATAATGTGGCCGATGAAAAGTACATCAATAGCTTATATTGGGCCCAAGGTTACTACGGTGCACCAGCAAACTACAGTGCAACACTGAGCTGGAAAATGTAATTACTCGTTCAATCTGTTTCAGTGAGATAACCCTTGCGCAAATCCACACGCGTTAGGTTATCTCGCTGAGCTCATCCAATAATGAAATGACATTCTTATGAGAAAAACCTTATTTAAATGGCACTCCTACGGTGCCCTCATCGCCATGCTGCCGTTATTGATTATTTCAATCACTGGCAGCATTTTAGTTTTTAAAGTCGAAATAGACAGCTTATTACGTCCTGCGCACATGCTAGTTGACGCTTCTGCCTCTAGCCCCAGAGTCAGTTTAGACACTCTGATGAATACTATGCTAAGCGCCAATAGCGATTATGAATTAGGTGGTTGGGAAATTTTTGATGATAAATCGCGATCTGACGCTGGCTATTTAATTAAACGCGGCACTGAAGATTGGTTTAAAGTCTATGTAAATCAATACAGTGGACAGCTTTTATCTGAACCACAAACGTTAACGCATTACATAACCGACTGGATACTTGAACTGCACTATAGCTTTTTATTCCACGTAGCTGGAACTAGCGTTGCCTTAATTGTCGGCTGTATCATGCTGTTTTTAGGGATCAGCGGGATCATATTATATCGCCGCTTTTGGCAAAAATTATTTACCTTACGATTTAACGCCGTCAGGCGAATATTGTTTAGCGACATTCATAAATTTATCGGTATTTTAAGCTCGCCAGTGCTCATTATTGTGGCTTTGACTGGCGTGTATTGGAATTTTATTGGCATTCAACATGAACTTAGCGAGCATGCCGATGGTGAACATTATTTAGTCAGTGCGCCACGTCATAACCCTAGTATTGCCTTTGAAGCACTCATGCAACAAACAGAGGCCGAAATTGCCAGCTACAAAGCGGGTTACCTTACCATGCCATTTGAACCCGGCCGTGATATCACCTTTTACGGCGAGGTCGACAGTCGCAATCCATTTAATAGTGAGTACGCCAGTTATGTGAGTTTTGACAGAACCACAGGAAAGTTGCTCGCCAAGCAAGATATACGTCAGGCGGACACTTTAACCGTGTTTTTAGACAGCTTTCGTAAATTACACTTTGGCTATTTTGGTGGCCTGCTAAGCCGTATTATTTGGTGTGCTATTGGCTTAATGCCACTTATCCTTGGATTTACAGGGTTGTATATGTATTGGCACCGCCGTAAACAACGGATTAAATCAGCACAAAATCGCCGCCAACAAGTCGTAAGCGCATCAATAATCTGAGTGCATAAAATGGCCAATAAAAAAGGATGACTATATAGTCATCCTTTTTTCTTAAGCACTAAAACAATTAGTCCACATTAGCTGCGACGACGTAAGCCTAGTGCACCTAATAACATTAATGCGAAGTAGCCTAAGCTACCACCGTCACTCTTTTTCTCTGGCTCTACAGGATCTGGAGTCGGGGTCACTACTGGCGCTGGGTAGCTTAATGCAATAATTACTGGGTCGTGATCAGATGCTGAAAATGCATTTTCAGACTTCACTAACTCACCAGTGTACTTGCTGCCATATTCAAATAGATTAGATTCAACCGAGTTGATGTGCCAGTCATCAATATCGACTAACTTAGCGGCTAAACTCGCATTACCTAACGCATGGTCTAAGTTACCTAGCTCACCGTTGTAGCTGTATGAGTAAGTGTCAGCACCGTGCGCTTGAGTATTTAAGTTAATTAACCCGTAACCTTTATCAATCACACTACCTTCACGTTCATACACTTTGCCATCAAGGGTAGTCCATGACGCAGTACGGATAACATGGTCAGTTGTCGATGCATCATAGTCGGTTAATACAGCGACAGGATCTTCTTTGCCATAAGCATTTAAATCACCAATCACTAACACATCACCGTCAACATCTTTAAGTGACTCACCTAATACTTTGGCAGCCGATACGCGGAACGCAGTACACTTACCTTGTAAGTCAGCAGGCTCTGAGTTGTCATTAAATTTAGCCCAATCTTCAACACAACCTGAACCTTTCGACTTAAGGTGATTTACCACAATCGTGAGTTTTTCATCATTAATGCTAAAGCTTTGTACTAGGCTGTGACGTTGGAACACATTATAGCTAGGGCTAGATTCAACAACATCATTTTGCTCGCGAGTTTGCGCACCTTCAGCGGCATGCTGCTCAGGTGTAGCAATCACTTGCGCGGCACCATTTAAGCTAATACGGGCTGGGCGATATAACATGCCCACAGTAATGGCATCGCTACCAATGAATTTGCCTTCATACTTATCGGCATCTTCAATTTCAACAAAGCGATATGCTTGCTCGTCTGTTAGCTCAGCATTTAATGCATCAACTAGGTTTTGAATCGCACTTAGCTCGCCAAAACCGTTGTTAGCGATTTCCATTAAACCAACAACATCAGCATTCATGGCAACGAGTGCAGTCACAATCTTGGTGCGCTGTAGTACCATTTCGTCTTCAGTTAACGCACCACGGTTGCTGTTTGATGGATTAGCATCGCCACCCACTGCGTCATTGAAGAAGTTAAGTACGTTAAAGCTTGCTACACGAATGTCGCCCATGTCTGCCACAGTTGGCGCATCGGTACGGTCATCAACACGGATAAAGTCACCCGCAGTGATAGTGTTCGTCGCTAAAAGACGGTATGAGCTGTAGCTATAACCAATCACACCTTCAAGATTAGTTAACTGGTCACCAACGCGGATATAACCTGTTTCAGCATTAAAGTCAGGGAAGTAAGGTACTTCGCCGTCTTTAGCTTTGAAATCTGACTCAACAAATAGCTGGTTAACGATATTGGCATCATTTAATGCTACCGCTTCTGCTGAATTTGGCTCAAATACTTGAGTCGGTTTCATTAAAGGTGCTTTATGCGACAACACCATGTTGTTGCGATAGCTTGAGTAATCGAAACTAAAGGTACGAGTGACTTTCATGTCGCTGCCAGCATCTAGCTTCACTTTCATGCCTTCAACGCGCTCTAATGCTTGTGCAAGTGTTTCGCCGTCAGCAACATAAAATTCAACAGCAGCAGGCACATCGCCTAACACACCCACTTCAAATTTTTGATCGTCTTTAATATCAATCTGAGTTGAGCCGAAATACTCTTTAACTTTACCTTGTACACACACTTCAGTACCAGGCTGAACAGTGTCTGGCGCAGCTTCATTCAAATAAACAAAAATACCGTCAGAGGTGTATGGCGAACCGTCACCTTGAGCATCTTGAATAAAGAAACCTTTATATAAACTGTCACTTCTCGCGCTAACAATACCTTTTACGGTCACTTCATTCGCTGACTCAAAGCTGCCACTCACAATCAATGGGCTTGAATCACCGGCGCCTTGAATGTCATAAATATTAGTCAGCGTGGCGCCGTTACAGGTAAAGGTGCTTGGCTCTGGAGCTGCTGCAGCTTCTAGAGTACCTAAACCGCTAAAGGTGTCTTTTTCTAACTCAACCCATTGGGCGGCAGCGTAAGTTGTGCTTGTCGTTAAGTCGTCAACATTACGTTGAAAGGTGGTATCAAGCCCCCAACCCGCTGGCGTAGGAATATCGCCAATCACATCAACCAATACTCCATCTTTTAATAGGCCGACTGCATCGCCACCATTAAAATATAGGTTACCGGTCATTGAGTCGGTACCTGCTGGCAAAGTGATTGCCGCGCTTGGATGTAAAATCACTTTGATGCTTTTAGCCGCAATAGAGTCAACAAGGTCGACCATATCTGTTGCTGTGGTATCGCCGTCTTTATAACGAACTAATTTGTAACCTGTTAAATCAACGGCTGCGTCACCGTTGTTATACAGCTCAATAGCTTTGTTGTTTGAGCTACCTTCAACGTATTCACTAATAAGCACATCTGCATTCGCCATCATTGGCAATGCAGCGGCTACTGCGAGTGAAACCGCTGTTAGTTTAGTCAGTCCTTTCATGTTTTTAACCCCATACTTTGTAATAAAAATGCTATTTTTTTGTAATATGCGGCCAGATTGTCCCAAAGTTCTGTGACATAAAAAAGAACATTGATCACATAAACTCACTAAGCCAATTCACTATATACTTGATTAGCGAAACAAAATAATCCGCCAAAAAGAATACCATCTAAAATGTGATCAAATACTCATTAAAAAACAGAAGCTAAGTAAAGAACAATGCCTCAGGGTTTGATCGAACATTGAGATAAGTTTTGTAACACTTATTATTCAAAATAAGCCAAGAGCATTACAAAATATTGTTTTGCAATGTAATTATTTTCATCTATTTAATCATTTGACCTTGAAACGGTAAAATAATGCGCGGATGATAAAACAGATTATTGAATGAATGGGTGTATTTAAAAGCACTGTTTGTGATGAGCTTGTAGCAAACTATGGTGCATAGCGGACTCTGGCTGTACAGATACATGCAGCTGCGCATTAAGTGGCAACAGGAAAACAATAAATCACTTTAGCAATTCGATTTATTGTCGATATCAATTTAGAATAATTATAATTTAGCTCATAAAAACTGTATTTAAGCACATAAAAACGGTAGTTAGGCTGAGTATTTAGTATCAAAATACGACCAGCTCATCTACTATTTGCATTTATTGTATTTACCGATTTAGGTACCCTCGCTATGAAACAAGTTGATTTCAGAAATATCGATAAACTCTTCATCAAAATGTCTATTAACGATAAGTTTTGGACCATCTTCGGACTGTTTCTTATTATTTTGTCCAGTGTTTCCATCAGCAGTTATTTCAGCAAACTTGATCAAATTGAGCAGCAATCAGTGCAGATGCTAGAGCAAAAAGCCGCATCGATGGTGCAAGCACTTGATACGACGGGTCAACTTGAACAAGCTGCGAGTTTAGGCTTACAAGTCTCTAACCGTGCCCAAACCAGCACTCGTTCACAAGACTCGGTAACCGCTGTTTATGCTTCGGCAGGTCAATATTACACCTTGAGTGAATCGGTTTATAACCTCGAGTCTGAGGCCAAACAAGCCGCGATGACATCGATGCTACTGTCGTTTTTATGGATATTACCCTTTGCGTTGGTCATTTATTGGAACGCTACATTTATCGGCGGTGCGCTATGGGTGTTATGGGATACCACAGAAAAAATTGCTAAAGGCGACTTAACATCACGTTTAGGTTTTCACCCAGGTCGTGACGAGTTTGGTACGATTGGCTGTGCACTAGACAAAGCCATGGACACCTTAAGTGAACTGGTTATTGCGGTTAAAACAAACACAGATACCTTGCATGCTACTTCAGACTCTTTTGCTCGCGATGCAGAACAAAGTGCTGAACAAATCGACCTACAGTATGCATCACTCGACTCTGTTGCTACCGCAATGGAAGAGATGACAGCCTCTGCCGCTGAAGTGTCTAATATTGCGCGCAACTCTACCGAGCGTGTGGAGCAAGACTCAGAATATACTCGCCAAAGCTACGACAGAGCAAAACGTGCGATTAACGAAATTAAACAATTGTCTAATTACATTGAGCAAACCTCTAACTCGGTTAATACCCTAAAGATCAATGCCACCAACATTAATGAAGTGATCACCACCATTAATGCAATTTCAGATCAAACCAACCTACTGGCGCTTAATGCCGCCATTGAAGCGGCACGAGCAGGCGAAATGGGTCGTGGTTTTGCCGTGGTTGCCGATGAAGTCCGTACCCTTGCGGGTCGCACTCAGGCTGCAACGGTAGAAATTCATAAAATGATTGAGCTACTGCAAAGTGAAACGCTAAACATCGACAGCATCACTCAAGACACCGTTAAACAAGCACAAACCAGTAGTGATTTAATCAGTAATATTGGTACTGACATTGATGCTATTGCCGAATCTTCGCGCTCTATTATGGACATGAGCTTCCAGATTTCTACCTCGTCTGAAGAGCAAAGTGCTGTGGCGAATGATATCGCTAAAGAACTGACTGAAATTCGCCATAAATCGAATGTTATCCGCGGGCTATCGCAGCAATCATCACATGGTGTGAAAGATCTAACGAAAGCATCGGCTAACTTAGGTAAGATTTTAAGCCGTTACCGTACTAACTAATGTGCGTAACTAATGTGCGTAAATAATATGCATAAATAATGTGCGTAACTGACACGATGCGTTTGCTATAACCCATAACAAACGCATGCTTAATCCCCTTCGGCGTGGCATCTACAGATGTCGCGCCGTTTTTATTTATACTCGCCCTGCTTTTGCAGTATACTTTTCAACCACATTGGATCTATACCTTTTACGACTTTCAGGTATAATCCGCGCAATTTTATCGCGACGATAATCGCAAACTCTATGTGTGAGATCTTATGACAGTTGAAACTTTTACACCGAAACAAACCACCACGCTCGATATTCCAGTCAAAACCCTTGAAGCAAACAGCCCAAGCACCCCAAGCACTGGTAATCGAATCGGGTTTGTTTCCTTGGGCTGTCCAAAAAACCTCGTCGACTCAGAGCGGATCCTCACCCAATTACGTACCGAAGGTTATGACGTAACTAACAGTTATGATGATGCCGACCTCGTTATTGTTAATACCTGTGGCTTTATTGACAGCGCAGTACAAGAATCGTTAGAAACCATCGGCGAAGCATTAGCCGCAAACGGTAAAGTGCTGGTAACAGGCTGTTTAGGCGTTAAGAAAGACGAAATCATTGAGCTGCACCCTAACGTATTAGGCGTAACTGGCCCGCATGCTTATGACGAAGTGCTTAAACAAGTGCACTTGCATGTTGCAAAGCCAAAATACAATCCACTGATGGACTTAGTGCCAGATCACGGCGTCAAACTCACGCCAAAACATTACGCCTATTTGAAAATTTCTGAAGGCTGTAATCACCGTTGTACTTTCTGCATTATCCCTTCAATGCGCGGTGATTTAGACTCTCGCCCTATTGGTGATGTATTAGGTGAAGCCCAACGCTTAGTGAACGCAGGCGTAAAAGAGCTATTAGTCATTTCACAAGACACCTCAGCTTATGGCGTTGATGTAAAACATAAAACGGCATTTTGGGACGGCATGCCAGTCAAAACTCACATGCAGCAGCTTTGTGAAGAATTAGCTAAACAAGGTGTGTGGGTACGCCTGCACTATGTATACCCTTACCCGCATGTGGATGACATTATTCCATTAATGGCGCAAGGCAGCATTTTACCGTATTTAGATATTCCGTTTCAGCATGCTAACAAGCGCATCCTTAAATTGATGAAACGCCCAGGTAGCTCAGACAAGGTGTTAGAACGCATTGCTAAATGGCGCGAGATTTGCCCAGAATTAGTGATTCGTTCAACCTTTATTGTTGGCTTCCCAGGGGAAACCGAAGAAGAATTTGAAGAGCTATTAGACTTTCTAGAAGAAGCACAACTTGATCGCGTAGGTTGTTTTAAATACTCGCCAGTAAAAGGCGCTAAAGCCAACGATTTACCAGACCATGTACCTGATGATGTTATGGAAGACCGATTACAACGCTTTATGGCGGTTCAAGCACAGATCAGTGCCGACAAGCTGCAAGCCCGTATTGGTCAAGAGTATTTAATCTTAATTGATGAAGTGAACACCGAAGGTGCTATTGGTCGCTCATACATGGACGCCCCAGAAATTGACGGTAAAGTGTACTTAACCGACGAGTTTGACGTGCAACCAGGCGACCAAGTTTGGGTACAAATTATTCACGCGGATGAACATGATGTATGGGGCGTTAAAGTCGACGATGATCAAGACGAATAACCTTGATAAATTAGCGTCATAGCGCATTAACCTCATAAAAAAGCCGATATCACTGATATCGGCTTTTTAGCTTTTACACTGGCTTATTTACTGCTTTGGTATCGAATGACATCTTATAATCGATACCCGTTTTAAGCTCAGTTACTGCAACGAGGTTAATCGATGACCTAGTGCACTTTCTGTGTCTGGCGTAAGGATAAAGGTAAAGTTGTTGCTACCGCTAATACTTAGAGATTCAGACTGATACACTAATGTTTGCGTGCCGTTGTCGTCTTCATACACGATGTTAATTTCATAGTCGTCAGAAGGTAACGTTAAGCTCTGTTGTTCAACAAAGTCTAAGTCAGTCAAGGTGTATTCTGCCGTTTCAATGGTTTCTGAGTCACGAACAAAATACACAGTTAAATCATTGTAATCATAAGATAAATTAACAACATCGACTTTATATTCGTATGCGCGTGGGCGTAAGTCTTGAGAGATAACCATGCCTTTAACAGAACTGTCGGCTTTTTGGTAAATCAGTAGCGATTTAACATCATCCTGGTTAAAGGTGACCAATAAATTATCGAATAACTTGGTTTTACTGGTGGCATCTCTCACCGTAATACCATAATCGTTGAACGACGTTGATTGGTAATCTGTTACCGCAAAAGATGCAACATCATATAAATACTGCGTTTCTTGCTTACTGACCACATCAATATCAATGTTTTGCGTTTCAAGTCCGTTAAACACTCGGTAGTCAGCAGTGGCTTCTAACGCTGCATAGTTATCTGGCGTTGTTGTAGAATCAACACTGTCGATGGTGACTTTAATGTCGCCTGCACCAAAACTGTTACGGATCACAAATTTATAAACCGTTTCAGTGGTGAGGTCCATACTGCCAGTGGTGTAAACCACATCTTTAGTACCCGCTGTCGTGAGGTACACAATGTAATCGTCGGTATCAAGAATGGTTGAGTCGGTATACGTGCTATATGCTGCGCTGCCTATCATCACTGCATCGTCAATACTTTGAGTATCAAGTGAGATGTACGCATCAAATGTGCCTTCGTCTGTTGCGACGTTAGCCACTAGTACCTGCATTTTACTGTATTCGTAATCATCATCCGCGTTAAGCTCGTCCATTTCATCGCGGTTGTAGTTTATATCCAGTAATTGTGGGTCAAGGTAATCACCGTATAACACGAATAAGTGATTATCATCAGCCTCTAAACTGACAGTATCACTATATACCGTGACCGTTTGACCATCTTCATCTTGGCCATAAATATCTAAATCTGTGCTCCCCACGCTGTAGCCATAACGAGGCATTGCATCAGCAAAGTCGATGGCTGTGTAAGCGTAATCATCAAGCACTAACGATGTAGAAGTACTGTTAGGTGATGCATTATAATATTGTACATAAGCAACATCGCTGCTACTGCTACTGCTATCAGAGCCACACCCTAAAAGTACAGCTCCAACCGTTGACAACAATATCAATCGGCTTACTTTCTTGTTAAACATAATTACTCCATTAACCGCTTAGCTACATTTTCAGTATTATGACTCTTTGTATGCGTAAACGACTGTCAAGAAAGGTAAAGTAGATATATAAAGCGTCAAGATGGACAATTTTGGTTATAAAAAGACCTCTTATCGGCCGATAAGAGGTCTTTAACGAAAGTATTTACTAAAGCTAATGCATCACAACTCAGCGATTACGCGCTTGGCTGAGGTTATTTGTAACAGATTAGTTACCGGCAATCTTCATTTCACTGAGCAAAATACCACCAGTACGAATAGATGAACGCAAGTCGCGATCTTTACCTATGCCCTGAATGCCTTTAAACATGTCTTTTAAGTTACCAGCGATGGTAATTTCTTCGACTGGGTACATTACTTCACCGTTTTCAACGTAGAAACCCGCTGCGCCGCGAGAATAATCACCCGTAACGCCATTAACGCCCTGGCCCATGACTTCCGTAACAATTAAGCCAGTATTCATGGTTTTAACCAAGTCATCAAATGTTTGATTGGTGTGGCTTAACGTCCAGTTATAAATACCGCCGGCATGGCCAGTATTGGTCATACCGAGTTTACGTGCTGAATAACTGGTTAATAAGTATGTCTCGAGGTTGCCACGATCAATAATGCGGCGATCTTGTGTGGCGACACCTTCACTGTCGTAATTAGCACTGGCCAGGGCTCCAATTAAATGTGGCTGCTCTTCAATACTAAACCAGTCTGGGAATATTTGAGTATTTAAGGCTTCCATTAAGAAGCTCGACTTACGATAAATACTGCTACCACTAATGGCACCGATTAAATGGCCCATTAAACCGGTGGCAATTTCTGGCGCAAACAATACTGGCATTTTTGCCGTGGCAATTTTACGAGCATCTAAGCGGCTTAAGGTTTTATTTGCTGCTTGTAAACCTACCGCTTCAGGTGACAACAAATCATGATATTTACGCGCAACGGTATAGTCGTAGTCACGTTGCATATTGCCGTCTGACTCTTCGCCAATGACAACACAACTTAAGCTGTAACGCGAGCTGCAATACCCGTTTAAAAAACCATGACTGTTACCGTACACTCTGGCGGCAGTATGCGCATTGGCACTCGCACCATCTGAGTTGCGAATGCGGCTGTCTACCGACAAACTCGCGGCTTCTGCACGAATAGCCAATTGCGCTAATTCTTCAGCATCAATATCTTGTGGGTGATATAGCTGTAAATCACGAATGTCTTGTGCCATTAAAGCGGGATCGGCCAAACCACTAAATGGGTCTTCTGAGGTATATTTTGCAATACCATCTGCCGCTCTTACGGCTTCACGGATAGCCTCTGGGCTTAAATCTGAGGTTGAAGAGTTGCCTTTGCGGCCATCACGGTAAATGGTAATCCCTAATGCACCATCTTTATTAAATTCGACCGTTTCGACTTCTTTTTCGCGAGTCGATACCGACAAACCTTGTTGCTTGCTAATAGCGACTTCTGCAGCAGTAGTGCCCAATTGTTTGGCGTACTCTAATGCAACGGCTACGGCATCTTTTAGTGCCGATAATTCAGAATCAATTCTAGGTGTTGGTTCACTGGCGCTAGGCGCTGAAGAAGGATGAGAAGCCACAAATTTACTCTTTAATTAGTCTAATTGTCGCTAGCATATCAAATTAAAAAGGCGATTGATAACCAACCCGTTATCTTGAATAAAATCTGCATATTCAATGCCAAATAAATGCTATCATTAAGGCATATTGACTCGAGGTTTAAGACTATGAAGATTGTTGGCGATTCTGAACTGTTTCAGCAGCCCTATGATAATGATGACAACTATGTCAGCAGAACAGGCGTTAAAAAAGAAAGTGAGGATGCTCAAGCACTTGGCATGCGTCTAGTGGCGCTGAGCAAAACTCAATTAGACAAAATGGGTTTAGATGAATTTCTATATGATGCGATTCTAAAAACAAAATTGATCAAACAAAAAACTGAAGCCTATCGTCGTCATTTACAATATATTGGTAAATTGATGCGCGGATTTGAGCATGAACCTATTGAAGCAGCACTCGATAAAGTGTTGAACAAAAACAATAATGAAGCAGCTCAAATACAGATTTTTGAAAAAATGCGTGAGCGGTTATTAACTAATGGTGACGATGAAGTTCAAAGCTTATTGGACCAATACCCACAATTAGATCGTCAAAAATTACGTCAATTGATCCGCCAAGCTAATAAAGAATTAGCCAAAGGCCCAGAATCAAAGTCGTCAAAAGAGCTGTATAAGTATTTACGCTCTGAAATTAAAGACTAGAATCTGCTCTCAATTTATCTGATTAATCAAATAAGGATGTTACTAATGCGGCTTGAAACAACGATACGTGCACTTTTTCTATCTCTTGCTTCAATGTTGGTATTTACAGGTTGTAACGGTGCCGCTGATGGCACCGATTCAGATACATCAGATGACAGCTACAACGTGTCGGTTAGTTATCAAAATGTGGTCAATGGCCAATGCGATACCAGTACCGACAGTTTAATTTTTGATATTGAAAACAGCTTTTGTGCGGTCGCACAGCTTAAATTGGGTAACGCCAATGTTAGCGGTGCACTCATTGAATTTAGCACCAGTAATGCCACGCTAAGCACAGCGTCTGTATTAACCAACACGAACGGTATCGCCTCAACAATCGTCAGTTCCACCAGCACAGAAGCTGGCACGTTAAGCGTGACCTATACGCCAGATGATGCTGATACCGTCAGTGCCAGCCGTAATTATCAGTTTAAAGAATACACCACTACAGCACCTGTAGAAGCAATCAACTTTACGGTATCGATTAGTGACAGTAGCGGTGTAATAACACGTTTCAATGTTGGTGACACAGTACAGTTAAACGCGCAACTAACCGACAGCAATAACCTCGGTATTGCCAATCAAATAGTGACCTTTAATGCCGGAAGCGCTACGCTAACGCCTACCACGGCACTCACTAAAGCCTCTGGTATCGCGACACTTAACTTCACTCCGACAGATACAGAGTTAGGCGCTAACTTACTCACAGCAACAACAGAATATGACAGCACCACTCTAACCAGCAGCAGCGCCTATGAAGTATTAGCAACAAGTGATGTGCCGACCGATGGCACGATAAAGATCGGCTCGTATGATGCGACCGGTGACTTTGTTGAAAACGTCTTAGGGACAACACTAACCGCAGACGCCGATGGCGAATATACCATTAGTGCTGGCGGGACTTTTGGCGTTACAGCCACCTTAGTGACAGAAGCGATAGATGGCACAATTACTCGTTTACAAAACCCAACCAGCATCAGTTTTAGCTCTGATTGTATGATCACGAGTAATGCTAATCTTGATTCACCTGTGACCAGTATTTCAGGCTCGGCAAGGTCAACGTTTTCAGACTCCAGCTGCAGCGGTAACAGTGAGCACAGCGATACAATCATTGCAACGGCTATCGTCAATGGCACCAGCTTAACGGCAAGTTTACCTTTTACATTAGCCCGTCAAACCTTGTCGAATATTAGTTTTATCTCTGCTGAACCTAACCAAATCCGCATTAAAGGTGCTGGCGGTACGGGCTCAACAGAATCATCTTTAGTCACTTTTTTAGTGAGTAGTGCAAGTGGCCAACCGGCAATACAACAAGAAGTTGATTTTACATTAGACAGCTCAGTCGGTGGTTTGAAATTTATCAACAATGACATTACTGATAGCAGCGTGACTAACTCAGAAGGCTTAGTCAGTGTTCGTGTACAAGCCGGAACAATCCCTACACCTGTTCGGGTGATGGCTTCAACTTCAGATGCCAATCAAACCATCACAACCCAATCAGAACTATTAACTGTCAATACGGGTTTGCCACAGCAATTGGGTTTTAGTATTTCAGCATCGACATCGAACCCTGAGGCTGGCGATTACAATGGCGAAGATGTCACGATTACAGTCTATGCATCAGACAGTTTTGGTAACCCTGCGCCAGATGACACCACGATTAACTTTACTGCAGAAGGTGGCCAAATCGAACCATCTTGTACTGTAGTAAGTGGCACCTGTGCAGTTACCTGGACCTCTGCCTCACCTCGCGTAAGCGATCACCGCATCACCATTTTGGCTTACGCTCTTGGCCACGAGACCTTCTTCGACACCAATGGTAATAATGTATTTGACGATGCTGACGGCGTTGCGGTTAATGGCTGTTTAAGCGGATCGACACTCGTTGCTTGTAGTGGCAACGGTATGGATGTTGAAACCTATAATACTGGCGGTTTTGTTGATTTACCTGATGCCTTTAGAGACGACAATGAGTCTCGTACTTACGACTTAGGTGAGCCGTATTTTAACCTTAAATCTAGTACGTCATATCAAAACGCTGATACTAAATTTAACGGTCCACAATGTGAAGGCAGTTTATGCGACAGCACGGCCATGACAACGTATATCCGTAAAGCGTTAGTGTTGACCATGTCAGGGTCAACGGCCAACTTTACCGTGAGCCAAAATGGTACAGTCATTAATGACTACGATAACGATATTCAAGCAATAGCCAACGGCAGTACCGCGACATTTAAGGTGCAACTCGCTGACAGTGCTAACCAAATCTTACCTGCGGGCACGACCTTAACGGTAACAAGCACATTGGGTGACTTACAATTTGCAGGTTATAGCGTACCGAGTCAAAACTCCGCTGGCGGTACGTCAACATCATTCACCCTGAAAAATGAAGACGCATCGGGTATTGGCCAAGTCACCTTAACGGCTACAACACCAAAAGGTGTCGTTACTACGTTAAGCTTTTTTGTCACCTTATCGTAATTCTGTTCACTTACACTAATCTAAAGCCTGCTGACTCAGCAGGCTTTTTTGTGGTTGGAATTCGTTGATAAGTTGTTACAATAGCGACCGAAATACAGTAAACAGTGTTGTTGCTGTATTTCAATGGTTTTTAAATCAATTCAATTTATAAACAGGGCTAGTTTATTAATACGAGAGACAGGTAAACGTCTTTCGACGCATACTAAGGAACAATAATGCGCAAACTTTATGTAATTTCTACCTTAACTGCAGGCGTGCTTCTTACTGCTTGTGCAGCGAAACCACCTATCGTGGCACAAAATAAAACGGTTGTGGTTAATGATCAAACCATCATCTTTGGTGGCATATACGACAAAGAAAAAAACAAACTGCAACTTATTGCTAATGGCGACGCTATTATGCAAGGTCAATTCCCACCAATGACCCCAACTCAACATCTTAACGCTAAATACAAAGGTATGGCTGTTAAGGGCGATTGCTATTTTGGTTCGGTTCTAGGCGACCAAGGTGGAGCTTTTGGCGTGGTAGCCAGTATTGTGCAATCAGCGAAAAACAGCACTGCTGACAAGTGCGACATCTTTATTGATGGCGAGCAAAAAGAAACACTTTATTTCTAGTCGATAAAATTCACTCAGCACTAGCCCTGCTTGATGTTGCCTAAACGAGATTGCCTAAACGAGGTTACCTAACCGATACTGCACTACTGTGGTGCACATACTTATCCGCTAGGCACCATCACGACTCAATAACACCCTCCTAGATTACTTAACACATTGTTTTAAATATATATTAACAATGGTCTAATCTTTGCTGTATTAACTATTAACCCGCTAAACAGTTATCAAATCAGGTTAGTGGTCAATTTGAGTTAAGTGACAATGTCAGTTATGGATAATCCCGCCAATGATTGTCATCTTTGTCATTTACCCTATGAAAAGTCATTATAGTTGTTGAGAATTGAATGCTGCCTTTACACACTTCTATGCGCGGTTTACGGTGTTTTTGCGTTGCTGCTGAATGCTTAAGCTTTAAAGAAACCGCTAAAAAGCTGTATTTAACGCCTTCTGCGGTAAGTCATCAAATTAAGCAGCTAGAAGAAACATTAAACCAAAGTTTGTTTATCCGCCAAACACGCTCAATAGCATTAACCGAAGTCGGGGCACGCTTTTATCAAGCCATCGAACCTGTAATGCAACAACTGGTCAATACCGTTAGCGAGTTTAATCAGTCTGACCGAATGCTTGAAGTGAGCATTTCCATGCCTGAATTTTTTGCCAGTGAATTGTTTATGCCAAAACTCATTGGTTGGTCATCGAAATACCCTAATATCAATCTAAAACTTGAAACCATTAAGTCGCGCAGTGATGTCATTAAGCATACTGATGTGTCGATTATGCTGTCTGGCAAGCAACAACCGAGTGAAGATGTTTACGATTTATTTCCCATCACGTATATCCCAGCCTGTAACCCACAACTTCACAGCGAACTGCATTTTCAAGGCTTTAAAGCACTGACAACAGTGCCGTTAATACTGCATAAAGCCAGACCTTACGCCTGGCATCAATGGGCTGAGAATGTCGGTTTTGAGCAATTTAAACCAAAACAAATTATACAATTAGACAGTATGTTCAGCGTCGCACGCGCCGCAGAGCAAGGACTAGGTGTAGCTTTAATTCCACTGCCTATTAGCCAAGCCTGGTTTGATAACAACACCCTTATTCCACTATTCTCTCACCCACTTTACAGCCATGACCGCTACTACCTTACCCGCCATACAAATGAGCAACAGCGCCCCGAAGTAAAACTGCTTATCGATTGGATCCTTAAAAGCTTTCATGACGAAAGTCATTAATAATTAGAGTGATAACGACTTTATTAAACTGTTTATTATCGCTTCAATAGCTGTTCAGCGTATTGTCTAACGTCGTCTGGCACCATATCTTCTGTGAAAGAACAAATATCTGGCCGAAGAAAGTCCAACATTAATGTGCCACGATATTGAACAGAATCATTCCAAGCCTCATGTTCAGCCGTATCATCAAATATTAAACATTTACCATCTTCCCAATAACGGGTTTCGCTGGCAACACGAAGCCTACATTCAGGTGGCACCACTAATCCAAGATGTAAACGATATACACTATTGGCCCAGCCGACATGTGGTGTTATGTGTGTATGGGGGGCTAGTAGCGAAAAACCAGCAAGAGAAATGCCGCCGATGTTTTCAAGGAGTTTTGCTGTTTGAGGACATTTAACACATGCATCTTCAACACGATTCCCAAGCGCATACAAACCGAAGACACTCCAGCCTTGACCATGCATTTGTTGTTGAACCCATGGATCAAACGAGTCCTTTGGCAGTGCAAGAAATTCATCCCGAATTATTTCCCAATTAGCTTCAAGCTCTTTCACAAAAGAAAATTTAGAGGCTTCAATAAACATTATCATTAATCCTAAATATACTATTAGCATTATCAGCCACATTCAGGCTGAAAATCAGTGATTATTGCCAATAGTTTCTGGCTGCCTTTGATTAAGTATTAGTGATAATCCTACATGCTCTATCTTATTGATGTAAAGACATTAAAATTTTAACAAAGCAAATTTCTATAAGTAAAAATAGACTTTAATTATGTTAATTTGGCTTACAAACTATCAGTATTAAACTCCTTGATACCGTTGAAGAGGGTTTATAAAAGGATGTGTAAGTTGTTAAGGTTTCAGGTTCAGTCAAAATTGTGGAGGTTAAATAAAATCGTTTGATGGCCATGTCATGAAACACACAACATTAATTGCCGCTGGCGAGTAATTAAACAAAACTATCAAACCACCATAAGTGAGTTTTTTTAACCCATTAATGCGTTTTTTATCGTTTGTCGCCTATGTGTCTTTTCACTAAAGTTCAGTTGTAGCACGGCGCTACACAAACCTCACACGGAGCGACATCATGAACAAGAACATCATTAATGGTCTAATTAGTGCCACATTACTATTAACCGCATCTGCCAGTGTAATGGCTAATACTCAAGGTCAAAACATGAGTAGTACAGCATACAAAATGGTACTTGTTGAAGACGTACCAGGCGTGAGCGCATTGCAAGCGGGTAATATTGAAGAAGGGTTAACAGCGACGCTATCTGCCAGCAAATATACCGTAGACGACTATTCTCGTAATGTGAACTTATGTGCCGGTTACGTGCAAATGTCGGACATGGAAAAAGCGGAAAAAGCGTGCAGTGCTGCGGTAAAAAGCGCGCGTTCTTTAGTGGCCATTCCCTCGATGTCTGTGCGTGCTTATGCTTACAACAACCGTGGTGTAATGAAGTTAATGAACAATGATAATTTAGGGGCATTAGCTGACTTTAAACGCGCAGCTAAAGTCGATAGCAGCAGTATTTATAAGCATAACCTTGAGCGTTTAGAGGCGACATTAAACACAGTACAAACAGGTATGTTGTAATTGGAGAGCGACCAAATAACCGCGACGGTTAACGCCAATCAGTTAATACTCATGAGTGTAACAACATCATATCTAGCTGAGTGTGATGCGATAGACAGGTCAATCACTTGATACCTGTCTATTTTAATTCTCTTAAGCATACCACTACACTTTATTGTTTATGACGCTAGCTTGCTTTTGTTTTTGTGCAACTGCAAAGACGGCAATCACCACAAACACCGCAAATAAGCCCCACAATTGTAGCCATTTTGGCAATATCGCTAACCACCCAGCGCCTAATTGATTTAACTCTAGCATGCCCATAATGGCTGGCACGGCAGGAATAACTTGAGATACTAATACTAATGGTTCTGGAATTAATGCTATAGGCCACACAAACCCAGACACAAATAGCACCGGCATCGACATGAGTAAGTACAACTGAGTGGGTAAATCTCGCCTCATAAACAGACTACTCAACACAATCCCTAGGGCGCCTGTGGCTAACAGAAACGGCAGCATAAATAAGCCCACTTCAATAATGGTTGCCGCAACACTGACTTGATACCAATAAAAGCAGTAACCCAAATAAAAACTGCTAAACACACTATAAATCAGTAAAAATACACTTAAACGCGCCAACACTAACTGAGTAGGACGCACTTGCTGCCAGTAGCCTTTTTTACGCCACTGGCCTGCGCCTAAAATGCCAGTGCCAATTAATAATGTTTGGTGCAATATAAGTAAAAAGAGCCCCGGCACCACATAAGGGGTGTAACCCAAGCTAGGGTTAAATGCCGGCACAGCGTTAATATTAATAGAGTTAACGCTTTGCTGCGCCAGTTGCGGGTTTTGCCCACGCGACAGCAAACCAATGAGCTGCACGACTTTACTGGCATCCATACCTGCTGCGACTAACCCTTCTGCCACGGCGGAGTAAATCAAAAAGTAACTGGCATCGCCGCCATAACTTAACGTTGCGCCCTTTCCTAACAATAAGTCTCGTCTAAAATTAGCTGGGATCACTAACAAACCGTGGGCTTTCCCTTCACTAATCCAGGTTTTAGCTTCATCAATACTGCCCAAATTAGCCACAACATGAATTTTGGCACTGGCATCGGCATGACGTGTTACCAACCGGCTCAGCGATGAATTATCATGATCGATAACAACCACTTGTTGTTCTGTAGGCACTTGTTGCAAATAAGGTAATGGATACAACACTGAATAAAATAACACACCACCAAACAAGGTCACCACAATGGCTTTGTCGGCTAAAATACCCTTAAATTCAGCAAGCATTATTTGCCAGAAGTTCATTGGATCACCTCCTGACCTGCGGTGATGGTAGCCGACTCGGTGCGTGGTACTTGTTTGGCTTTATGTGCTAATAACACAATGATTGGCAACAATAATAAAAAGCCCCAATACGAACTGATTTGCGCTAACACTTGGGGTAATTGCGCGCCATAACTGATCACACTTACATGCGAGTCAATATAATGGCTCGATGGCATCACTAAACGCCACCACTGGGCAAGCACAGGCATATCATTGACTGGAAAAGTAATCCCCATAAATGCAAAGGCGGGGGCAAATAATGCAGTGCAAAAACTCACGGTGCGCGCACCGTCTCGCATCGCCATAAATATCACTAATACCAATAACCACAACGCTAATAGCATAGCCGACTGTGCCAGCATTAAATCAACCAAAGCACCTGCTGCTGGCAAACCTAAGTAGTGATATAGCCACAATAAAATAAACCCACCATGCAACAACATTATCGGGCTGTAAAACAAGACTTTAGTGGCGATAAGCGACCCAATATTGCTCGGTAAGTAATAGCGGTCTTGATGCAGAATAAGCTCTTTATTTAAGCTATTAATAAACACCAACATCGATAACAATTGCCATAATGCAATCAAAATGGGCGGCACTAAAAAGCCGACATAATTGTTATTACGATTAAATAATGCGGTGGTTTGATTGGTAATGGGGCTCAAACTAACATCGACGGTGGCTTTGTTAGCGCCATTAAGTAGCAAGCGCTGCTGGCCTATTTGGGTCAGTCCTTCTGCCAAGCTCAACTGTAACTGGCTCGACAGCAATTTACCCACCAGCAAAAACTGACTGTTGTAGCGAATATCAATGGTGGGCTGTTGACCCGTCAGCAGATCTTTTTTCAGCTGATAAGGCAATACGACCATGGCGTACACTTTAGCTTGGCGCATGGCATCTATCGCTTGCGCCTCATTAGCAAACGACTGCGGGGCAATGACAGAATTGGCCGCAAGCTGCCGACTCAACATTCGGCTTATTTGGCTGTTGTCGAGATCCACTAACGCCACAGGCAGTTGGCGTGGCAAGCCAGCACTAAACAGCCACCATAGAGCCAGCACACCAATAAGCGGAATATAGCTCATCAGTGCTAGCTGCCATGGTGAGTGCCACAGGCTTTTAAGTTCTCGCTTAATTAACTGTCTCATCATTAAGCCTTGTGATGCGACTTATTGGTCAAGTTTGTCGATACGAAATAATACCGACATGCCGACGCGCAAATCAGTTATTGGCTGCTTTGGCGTTAACTCCACTTCAAAGGTACGCATATCAAAATCGTGGCCGCTTTCGGTTGAGCGCCACGTTGCAAAGTTGCCCATTACGCTAATGTGCGACACCACAAATTCAACCTGTTGTTGCAGTGCTGGGATGTCTAAGGTTAAGGTTTGGTCTTGCTTAAATTGGCTCAACTGATCTTCACGCACTTGCATTACTGCCCAAGCATCATTCATATCGATAATGCTCACCACCGGAAAACCACTCGGCGCAAGCTCACCTGCTTGCAATAATACGTCACTCACCTCAGCTTTTTTAGGTGAACGCATTTGGCTGTCGGCTAAAATGGCGTTCACTTCTTTTACCGCACCTTCAGCCATACGAGTTTGCCCAGCGGCAGCGGCTTTGGTTTCACTGCGCGCGCCCTCTTGTGCCATTTGATACATAGCATAAGCGGCTTTCTCAGTATATTTAGCAGCTTGCCATTGAGTGTAGGCTTCATCACGCTTTTGCCTGGCGACTACGCCTTCATCAAATAAATTTTCAACCCGTTGATAGGTTTTAACTCGTAACTCAGTGGCCGCTTTTGCTTTGCGCCATTGCTCTTGTGCGGCAGTGACTTCTTGTTGTCTTGCACCGTTATCCGCTTGTTGCTGCATCGCAGTTGCCGCGTCTAAGCCACCTTGAGCTTGCATTAATTTAGCATCTAACTCTGGGCTACTAATGGCAAATAAAATATCACCTTGAGCAACCATGTCACCTTTACGCACTAGGACTTGTTCAACACGTCCAGGTACCTTAGATGAGATATTATATTCACGAGCTTCTATTTGCCCTTGCAGCACCAATGGTTTGGGCGTAAATGCCAGCATGATGCCGTAACCCAGTAATAACAATAACAGCACCAATGCGAATACTGCGATCACTCTGTTAGTCCGCATGTGAAGCTCCCTGAATTTGAGTTCGATTAACATATTCATCTACTTGGCCGCTCACGGCCATGACTTTGGCATAGGCTTGCATATAGCGATACTTTGCCCCTAACTGCTTGGTTTTTACTGCCGTTAAGCTCAGCTCAGCATCGACACGGTCAATTGAGGTGGATAGCCCTTGATTAAAGGCTAATTCGCGTAAGCGTAGGTTTTCAGTGGCAAGTGCGAGTGAGCTGTCGAGTGCATCAACCTCTTCTTTGGCTTGCAGCATTTGCCGATAGCTTTGGTCTATCAATAAGCTTAAATCTTGTCGAGTTTGCGCCTTGGTATATCGCGCTTGCAGTAATGCACTTTTCGCTGCAAGCACTTTACCACTGCGACCGTCACGGCTAATAAGCGGAATACTCACACCGACGCCGACCATCCAGTCTGGTTCCACTTGAGAAAATAAGCTGTCATCTTCATATAAGGTGTAATTCCCATATAAATACACCGTTGGAAAATAGCTGCCTTTTTCTAAATCGACCAATCCATTGGCTTGCGCTTCTTTAGCCTCAAGCAGTTTTAACGCAGGATGTTGGGTTAAGGTTAGCTGGCTTAAGCGCGATAAGGACGGTTGCTGCTCAAGCATAAATAACGCGGTCGTTGGATTAACCGCTGGCACGTGTAGCATTCTCGCTAATGCGATTTCGGCCATTTCATATTGGCGCTTCGCCTTACCCCAATCGACTTTGGCATTTTCGAGTGCGACTTGCGCATTAAGGCGCTCGACTTTGGCTATCTGCCCTTGTTGCTCAAGCTTTTCAGCATGTGACACATGTAAACTTAACGAGTCCACCAGCTGTTTTTGCGTATCGGCCAACGTTTGCGTTACCGACACAGCATAATAACGGTCAACTAATTGTAAAAATAACTCTCGGCTGGCTAATGCAAACTCTTGTTCTGTCTCAGAGACTTGCGCTGCATGAATCCCTTGTGCCGCGGTAATTTTACCGCCAGTATAAATCGGCCACATGGCTTGCAAGCTAGCACGAAACACATCTTGTTCAGTAAATGGCGTGACATACATTGAGCTAGGGATAGTGGCTAACACTTCGGTAATCGCGCTAGGTAATGAGCTGACATCAAGCGAGGCAAGTGGGTTTAAATCTTGTAAATCTAATTCGATAGGTTTTTCTAAGCGCGTATAGCTGCCAGCAATATTGAGTGACGGGTAGTTTAATGCATCACCGGCACTTTCTTCCGCTTTGGCTCTGTTAACATGTTGATTTTTAGCCTGCAGTTGATCGCTCACTTGCAATAGCTGCTGCCACGCTTGTACAAAGCTCACGGTTTCAGCATTAGCCAACCCGGTAAAGGCTAACGCACTAAAACATAGCGCAATACAACCCCCCATACGTGCAGGGCGCAGTATGCATTGCCTAATCACATTCATTAAAATCATAATCACCTCTAGAGCTTATGCTCTATTTTCTTAATGAATTATACCCTGTCTCTACATTGGTTATCTGTCAATCATTGAGATCCACTGCACAGGTAAGCAATACAGTTAACCTTAGAGAACAAATCGTTTCAATACATAAACGAGCTTAATCGACTGTAGCACTCAGCATTAAGCTCATTCACTAACGTTTGTTACGCTGTACCGCCTACGGTTAAACGATCAATTTTTAATGTCGGTTGGCCCACACCTACTGGAACACTTTGGCCATCTTTACCACACACGCCCACGCCTTTATCTAACGTTAAATCATTACCCACCATTGAGATTAACCCCATGGCTTCTGGGCCGTTACCAATTAAGGTTGCACCTTTAATGGCTTGCGTCACTTCACCGTTCTCAATTAGATACGCTTCAGAGGCAGAGAATACAAACTTACCCGAGGTAATATCCACTTGTCCTCCACCAAAGTTGGGTGCGTAAATACCTTTTTTAACCGACTTGATGATGTCGGCAGGGTTAGACTCACCCGCATTCATGTAAGTGTTAGTCATTCGTGGCATGGGTAAATGCGCGTAAGATTCGCGGCGTCCGTTGCCTGTTGGCGCTTGGCCCATTAGACGTGCATTGAGCTTGTCTTGCATGTAACCTTTTAAAATACCGTTTTCGATTAAGGTGGTCTTTTGGCTTGGCACACCTTCGTCATCAATACTTAACGAACCACGGCGATTTTCCATCGTGCCATCGTCGACGACTGTCACTAATGTTGATGCCACTTGCTGGCCCATTTTGCCGCTAAATGCACTGCTGCCTTTACGGTTAAAATCACCTTCTAAACCATGGCCTACCGCTTCATGCAATAACACGCCAGGCCAGCCATTACCGAGCACGACGGGCATTTCGCCAGCTGGTGCATCAATAGCATGAACATTAACCTGAGCTTGGCGCACCGCTTCACGAGCAAATTCAAAACTAAGGGGTAAACCAGCCTCGTCAGTGGCTAAAAATACACTGTAGTCATGACGACCACCGCCACCAGCGCTGCCACGCTCACGCTTGCCGTTGTCTTCTAAAATAACGCTGCAATTAAAACGCACTAATGGACGAATGTCGGCGGCTAATGTCCCGTCGCTAGCGGCAATTAATATCTCTTCATGCACACCAGATAAACTGACCACAACTTGAATAATACGGCTGTCGAGGCTGCGAATATAAGCATCGGCTTGCTTGAGCAAATCGATTTTCTTCACTTCGTCCATCGCAGCTATCGGGTCGGCGCTGTCATACAGTTTATGAGCCGTTTGGCGAGTAAATGCTTTTACTTTATGCTGTTCACCCGCGCTAGCTATACCACGCGCGGCTTTTGCTGCGGCATCTAATGCTGCTGGGGTAATTTCATCGGCATAAGCAAAACCCGTTTTTTCACCGGTAATAGCACGCACCCCCACACCACGCTCAATGTGGAAACTGCCTTCTTTTATAATGCCATCCTCTAATACCCAAGACTCATGACGACAAGCTTGAAAATACAGATCTGAAAAATCAACATTGTGTTGATGAATGGTATTTAAGTAACCCTGCAGTCCATCTAAGGTTAATCCATCTTGCAATAAGCTTTGCTCTACTTGGGTTAAAAATGGCATTCAAATTCTCTTTTATTAATAGCTAACGCGTAGTGCGAATGAGGTTCTTAAGCGCCCACTTAAACAGGGGTTAATTGTGGCGCAATGAAACGATTATGGCCGATCACCGGCATTTGTTGGCGTATACGTTGTAGCTCACTGAGCTCAACCCTGGCCTGGGCCCAACCACACTCTGTAGCACGTTCGGCAATGACACGACCCCATGGGTCAACAATCATACTGTGGCCCCAGGTTTCTCGGCTACCTTGATTATGCTGGCCCCATTGCCCTGCACCCAATAAATAGCATTGAGTTTCGATGGCCCGAGCCTGTAATAATACTTGCCAGTGCGCTTCTCCGGTCACTTTAGTAAAGGCCGAAGGCAGTGCGATGTAATCAGCACCCGCTAAACGCAGCGCTCTAAACAAATCGCCAAAGCGAATGTCGTAACATATCGCTAATCCTACTTTACCAAAAGGCGTGTCGACAACACACAGGTGATCGCCTGGATGAAAGGTGTCACTTTCGCGGTAGGTTTTCGTACCGTCGGCAACATCAACATCGAATAAATGCAGTTTATCGTAATGACCTAGGGTGACGCCATGATCATCAAAAAAATAACAACGGCTGAACACTCTGCCATCATCGGCGCGCATCGGAATAGTGCCAGCAATTAAATACACTTGATATTGTTTGGCCATATTGGCTAATGCGGTTTTTAGCTCACTTTGATGTTCGCTGCCGGCATATTGTAATTGCTGGCTTTCATGGCCGCCAAACAACAAACAGCATTCTGGCAATACCACCAATTGTGGCTCGTCTTGTTCACGCGGTAATAGCTTAAGCTGCGAGTCGATAAACGCGAGGTTGGCTTGAACGTCGCGACTGCTCTGGCATTGTAATAAGCTGATTTGCATATTGCGCTCCTTGTAGCGTAACGACATTGCTAGCATCTGTATGTGAGTATGAGTTTCTATTTGAGTTAGAGTTTGCTTGTGTAACAGGCTCTTCAGTTGCGGATTGAATTTCTGGTACCACGTTGTCGCTATCAGTATCTTTCGCTTTTGGGCTGATGCTTTCAATCGCATCAACACTGGTTTCATCTGGTTGCGGCAATATAGCCTTTGGAATTTCGATCTCTTTACTCTTGCGCTCTAGCTCTTCTAATTCAGGGTTGTCCATGGTGCCTGTAACCCGAAAGCGAATTTCTGAAATCACTTCAATTACGGGCTCTAACACTTTGGTTAATGCAAATGCCCCTAAGCCTAAAGTCCATGCACTGGTGCTCAGTAATACTACGGTGGGTACGCTTGAGGCTAATTGCGGCACAAAGCGAATATCGTAATTAAGGCTTTGGGTCGTTAAGTCGGTATACCCTCTCACCTTCATATTACCGGCTATGGCATCCATTTCAGTATCGGTGGTTTTTACTACCCCGTTATCAATGGTTACATTACCCGCAAAAGTATTAAAATATAGCCCTTGGCCAAATACGTCTGAAAAATCTAACGACAATTTACGCAATAATGAATCTAAGCTAAACAATGAAAACACCCGTGCGCCTTTATCACTGATTTCCGATAAATATCCCTTACCTAGGTCAAACTTAATTTGGCCGTTTAAGGTGTCGAGCGAAAAGTGATAAGGCGCTGCTTGCCATGATATTTTGCCACTGAGATCTAACGGCGCCTCTTTGAGGCCAGGGTTAATGCCCAGTGTGGTCGATAATTCGTCAAAGTTTTCTGCCAACAGTTTGACATCAAATTCAGTGCTGTCGACACCCTCATTGAATGACCATAAACCGTTGGCTTGTAAAGATAGCGCTGGCTTGGTAAGTGATAATGTTTGGAATTGATAACCTTGCTCGGTAGGTAAACCTTGTAATACCAAATGCCCTAATGACAGTTCATAAACGCTAAAGTCATCAACATCAACGGCAAGCGTTGGCATTTGCTCAATCATGCTAGCTTCATTAGTCGCATCAACAGTTTCACTTGATATGGCGGCTTGTGTAGTCGATGGTAGCTTTTGTGTCGTTGGCGATAGATGCAGTTTATCTGCCACCACTTTTATACCTTGCTCACGCCAGTTTGAGTAAAAATCGATTCGACCGTCAAATTGTTCAGAAATCGCATCAAAACGCCATACATATTCCGTTGGTTGGGCGTCAAATTGTAATTGATCAAACGATTGGCCTAATACATTTAGCTGAGCAACATTGGCATGGATCCCCACGAGTGGTGGAAATGCCGCTGGAGCGGGAACATTGTTAACCGCTGCTAAGGTGGGGTGATTTAAAGATGATAATTCGGTATCAGTTAAAATCCGGTCTCGTACTGATGATGCGATAACTTCTGGCTCAGCGGCTGCACTAAACCGTTTAATCAGTGGTAACCATTGCGCTAACTCAACTTTTGGTAAGTCGAGATGTAAGTGACCATATTGTTTTCTAAGCTTGTCACCTAATTTAAAATGACGGCCTACCATCACATCGTAAAATGCCAAATGGCCATTATTATCGGCGTTAAACCCGCCCCAAAACTCAACATCGTTACCGAGTTTAATACTCAGTGATGACTGTTTATTGTCGCCGATTAGATCTGCACGCAGTTTTTTCGGTTCGTCTGCTGATTTTGCATATGGAGTAGGTAAATCGAGTGCAACACCGACTAAGTCTGAATTTGCCGACACTTGTAAACTGTAACCGCTGGGGTCAAACACCATCGTCAGTGCGCCGTCCCAATCAAGCTCTCCATGGTATAAACCTGTCATGGGATTATTTAGCTGGTTTGATAAAGTATCCAGATCCCAGCGGCCACCCATATTGACGTTTAAGGCAAAGTTGTCGTTTTGCTTACCCGTGCTCACACTAAAAGTCAGCGGCTGTTTAAACAATTTTGCTTTGATATCTTTGGCTTCAATGAATTGATTTACAAAACTGACTTGCCCTGTGACTTGTTGTAAATCTAAGCCGGGACTAGCAATAAAGATAGGATTATTGGTTAAATTAACCTGACCTTTTAGTTGTTGCTGACCACCTTGATAAAGTGGAATCGCTAAATCTAAATTAATGCCAATAGGCTGTTTTATCTGTACTACATCTAATGTCGTGCCGACTGAATCTTTGAGTGGTGATTGATTAATGACTTGAGTCGCGGCCTGACCATCTGCACTGATCTCGGCTTCGACTTTTAATAACGATACTTTACCAAGCTGCGGAATAGACACTCTGGCACCATCAACAACCACTTTGCCTAACATACCTTGTTCAATATGCAGGTCCATTAAGGCATTTTCAAACAATGCCGACAAGGTTAAGTCGCTTACGGCGGGCCAATCCGGTTGGAATTTAAAATTGCCTTGCGCTAACTCAAAACTAGCTTGAAATACGCCACGACTGTCTTGATACGGATAACCGCTTAACTCACCGTGCCACACCACTTGCGCGTCTTCAATGTTACCTGCTTGTAAGCCATCGTTAAGGTAATCAACTAAACTTGGGCTCATGGCCATTAACGGAAAATATCGCCCTGCATGGGCTACATCAAAAATACTTATGTTGGCGGCTAACGCTAAATGTTTCGTCTCGCTTAAGTCAAGGTTTACCCCTGCTTGCAATGCAATATCGGCATTGCGTAAGTTGATATTGGGAATTGTAAGGCGTTGTGCCGTCAAATCGACTCGGCCCTTCATCGCCTCACCTTGCAATGCCAATGGATGACTAAAACTGTCGCCAAAATCAAATTGGTAAGCTTGTTGTGGCAGAGCAAAATCAAGTTGATTATTAGCCCATGTAAGCTGTAAATCAATGGGGTTTAATCCGGGAATGGCATTAAATGACTGCCATTGTAATTGTTCAATATCGGCGGTGGCGATAAGGGGTTGTTGTGCTTGTTTGTATAACCGAATTGGCCCTACAATGCCTTGAGGATTAAGCTGTTGCCAACGGTTAACTTGTTCTAACCCCAAATCTGGGATTAAAGGCAGTAAAGGCGTTAATAAAGGTGGGATAATTTGATTAATATAACCAAAAAGTTGCCCTTTTTGAGCGCCAAGGGCCAGTGTCAATTGTGGCCATGCTTGCTCGTTAGTCGATAATGCTAAATCGTCACTGCGTATTTTCCAGCCACCTTGCTCAGGTGTCCATTGTAATACCCCAGAATCAATGGCAAATTTTTGCAGGCTATCACTATCTTGCCACTGCAACCAACTCGGCTTAAAGACCAATACACCATCACGAAGTTTACGGTTAGCAAACGTCATCCAGGCATCTAAATTGATCACGCCTTGAAACTCAATCTTGTCAGTTGCTTGTTGAGCAATATGCTGACGAGATGCCCATTTTCCCAAATCAAGCGATTCTGCAGACACATATAACTGCCCGCTAACAGATTCAGGCTGATAACCATCACCACTAAGATCAATTCGTAGCGTCAGCTGTTCATTATTTGATTCTAGCTGATCGACATGAATTAACCCTTGTGCTCGATGGCTGTTTTGGCTGTTTTGCCATTCAAGATTATCAATAAAAATAGGGCGGTAATCATGTTCACTACTGATTAATTGTAATGACGCATCGGTAATCGAAAAGTGGGCTAACTGTTCTAATAACAAGTGATAAAGCCAGTCTACATTTGCTTGCGGTTGGCTGTTGTTGTCGCTGTGATCGCTGTCGTCATTGGCTGACAATTGGTCCAAATTTAACGCCACGCTCACACCGTCAAATACTACGGTTTCAACTTGTGGGCTCAGGGTAAAAAGAGACTGCCAAAAATCGAGCTTAATGTGTACGTTTTGGCTAATAACCGTCATAGGCAGCGACGCTTGTGGAGGCAGGTTTAAATTTTTAATGCTCAGTGCTGGACCAAAAGCTTGCCATTCGGCATTCAATTCATCCATTTGTACCTGTAAATGATATTCAGTGTATAAATAATTAACCAGCTCGGTACGCACTTCAGGAATATGTGGCAACAACCCGCGAATAAGGCTAACAGCCAGTGCAAAAAGCACTAGCGTAATCGCCAATATTTGCCAACAGATCCTGTTGATAGTTGCTGCCCGAGTTGTTGACACTACATCATCACCACATCATATTTGCTTTGAATATATAGAGGTTCGTTTTGCAGACGGATGCGTTTACCGATGTAAACTTCAAGCTCTGCCAATAAGTGCGACTCTTCACCGCTAAAACTCATGTAAACCGCAGGCGAGCAATACAATAAAAACTCATCGGCTTTATAGGCTCGGTTTAAGCGGATAATTTCGCGGAAAATTTCGTAAGACACCGTTTCGATGGTTTTCATGGTGCCCGTTCCCTGACACGATGGACACTCACCACACACCACATGCTCAAGGCTTTCCCGAGTTCGTTTACGGGTCATTTCAACTAAGCCCAAACCAGAAAAACCACTCACACTGGTTTTAACGCGATCAAGGGCAAGTGCAGCGTTTAAGCTTTCAAGCACCCTTGCTTGGTGTTCTTTATTCAACATATCGATAAAGTCGATAATAATAATGCCGCCCAAGTTACGTAATCGCAGTTGTCTGGCAATGGCTTGAGTGGCTTCTAAATTGGTATTAAAAATGGTTTCTTCTAAATTACGATGGCCAACAAATGCGCCAGTATTGATGTCGACGGTGGTCATGGCTTCGGTTTGGTCAATAATTAAATAACCACCCGATTTAAGCTCCACTTTACGGCCAAGTGCCCGCTGTACTTCATTTTCAACATCGTACAATTCAAAAATAGGTGCAGGACCTGCGTAGTGCTCAATCTTGTCGGCTATTTCTGGCATAAACTCTTGAGCAAACAGCTGTAATTCAGCATAAGTACGGCGTGAATCGACTTGAATATGGTCAAGCTCAGTGCCGACAAAATCACGAATAATGCGAACAGGTAATGCTAAATCTTGATAAAGTAGCGTGGCACCTTTTCGTTTACGACGCTCACTCACTTTGGCCCACACTCGGCGTAAAAACGCTGCATCTTGTGCCAGCTCGTCTTCACCAATATTTTCTGCGGCGGTGCGGATAATAAACCCGCCGTCATCGTCGACGTACGGTAAAGTGATATTTTTAAGGCGTTGACGCTCTTCTTCAAGCTCAATGCGTTGCGACACACCCACATGGCTAGAACCAGGCATAAACACTAAATAGCGCGACGGTAAAGTAATGTCCGTAGTGAGGCGAGCGCCTTTGGTACCCAGCGGATCTTTAACCACTTGCACCATAATATCTTGGCCCTGGCGAACCAGCTCAGCAATGTCGCGCACCACAAAGTTGCCTTTTTCGACATCGGCAACACATTCGGTATGGGGAACAATATCAGAGGCATGTAGAAAAGCGGCTTTGTCTAAACCAATATCCACAAACGCAGCTTGCATGCCGGGGAGCACACGACTAATTTTACCTTTGTAAATATTGCCCACCAAACCGCGCTTCATGCGGCGCTCGATGTGGACTTCTTGCAACACACCATGCTCGACTAATGCAACACGCGCTTCGGTTGGCGTAACATTGATGAGAAGTTCTGTGCCTTTTTTACGTTGTGCTTTTATGTTCATAGGCCACCTGTATTCAGGTCATGCTCCAATCGTAATATTGACAGCAGTTGCGCCACCGTATGAAGACCGATTAAAGCAAAAGGTTAAGTTTGCTGCATCATGCAGGCTAATAATTCTCGAGTTTCAACTAACGGTAAACCAACTACTGCAGAATAACTGCCCGTAATCGACTTAACAAAACAGCCACCCAAAGCTTGAATACCATATGCACCCGCTTTATCCATGGGCTCACCAGAAGCAACATAAGCATCGATATCGGGGGCAGATAATTCGCAAAAGCTAACTTGAGTGCGGCAAAGACGATTTAATGTGTGCTTGCCATCGGTTAACGCCACTGCGGTCATCACTTCATGGGTGTTGCCAGATAACAAGGTTAACATGCGCTTAGCGTCGTCAGCATCGACAGGCTTACCTAAAATGACGCCGTTAAGCACCACAATTGTATCTGAACCCAGCACTCTTGGCTGGCTAAACTGTGCACTTAATGCCAGCCCAGCCTGGGCTTTTTCTATCGCTAACCGACAAACATAATCTGCCGCTAACTCATTGGCGTTGGGTGTTTCATCTATATCAGGCGCGACAAGTTCAAAACTAAACTCTGCAAAACTAAACCCCGCTTGCGCGAGTAATTCTTTTCTTCTTGGTGAAGTTGAAGCCAGTACCCAAGTCATGTTTATTCACTCTATTGATGCTATTTAATCAGAAGGCCTGATTAACGTACTTTATATCGACGGCGTATATTGCGTAAAACCCAAAATACCCACCACCAAATAAATAAACTCGACACGGCAGGTAAAAACATATTGAAATCAAACGGTGTAGCACCAACCACCACAAACTGCACCCAAAAAATCAGGGTATGATAAATACATATCAAACTGGCGATAACCAGCGACTGTTGCCAACGAGGGTAATTTCGCAGACGTTGGCATATAAGCACCACAATATAAATCACTAGCGATAGCGCTAAGGAGCGAATACCTAACGTCGCGCCCAGCAATACATCGAGCATCACCCCGAGTATCCACGCAGTAAGAATACTGTATCTATGCGGTAGTGCCATCGCCCAATACACCATGACCATCAACAACCAATCTGGTCGCCAATTTTCTACCATGCTCGGCAAGGGCATAATTTGAAACATCATCCCAATAAAGAGCGTTAGCCATACCACTAAGCGGCCACTGGCGATATGCGCACTCATTGGTTCACCTCACTGGTGTTAGAAATTGGGGTTGACGATGAAGCGGGTTGGTTTGTATTCGGTGCAACCACTGAATTAGAAGTAGGATTAAGGGATGAATTAGGCGCTGTATTATTCGCCGCTGGATCCGTTCCAATGGTTGTTGTAGGTGACGTTTGTGTTGGTGTTGTGGCTTGTCCAAGAGGTTGTTCACCATTAGCTGGCACATTATTTTGCGGTGCACTTGCTGGATCGGTGGCAACAACGCCGACCAAATCAGCAGGTAAAGTAAAAGGCTTGGTTTCATCAGGCCAAATCAACAACACATAACGAATACGGTCTAGCGCAGCTAACGGTTGGGCATTGATCACCGCATAGCTTTGGCCATCGTCACGAGAGACACTAATCACCCTTGCCACAGGGTAGCCTTCTGGAAATCGATTTCCTAAGCCAGACGTCACTAATAAATCACCGGCAATAATATCGGTACTTTTCGCCACATGGCGCAGTTCTATTTGGTCAATATCGCCCGTACCGTTGGCAATCGCTCGCACGTCGTTACGGGTAACACGAACCGGAATGCCATGAGTCGTATCCGACACCATTAACACGCGACTGGTAAATTCACTGACCTCAATAACCTGTCCCACAACCCCTTGAGCATCAACCACCGGCTGACCGACATAAACGCCAGTTTGCGAACCATGATTGAGCACTACAAACTGACGAAACGGATCGCTGGCCACTTCCATGACTTCGGCAACCACTTTACGTGAGTCCATGTGAACAGGAGAACCGAGTAATGCGCGCAGTCGTTCATTCTCTTGGCGAACATGTTCAAAACGCTGTAAGCGTTCAGACATCACCAATTGTTGACGCAACAGTTCTTTATTTTGCAATTCAAGCATATTACGCGTCGCAAATGCTTCAGCAGACCAATCGAGCATCACACCGGGTACATTGGCTAAATATTGTAATGGGCTTAACAGAGAAGAGAGTGATTGGCGGATAGGATCAAGGCGATGATTAGCAACAAGCAAAGCCACCGACAAAATAATTGCCAGTGTCAGTCTAAATTGATTTGAAACGCCACGAACGAAAATTGGTTTCATAAATTGTGCGCGGCTTTGCTAGCATATATTGCTGTTAACAAAGCCACTGTGCAGTTAATCATTAATTCTCTTCTGAGAACAAATCACCACCGTGCATGTCAATCATTTCAAGCGCTTTACCGCCACCACGAGCCACACACGTCAGTGGGTCGTCGGCAACCATTACAGGGATACCGGTTTCTTGCATCAGCAAACGGTCTAAGTCACGCAATAATGCACCACCGCCGGTTAACACCATGCCACGCTCTGAAATATCTGATGCTAATTCTGGAGGAGATTGCTCTAAAGCCACCATCACTGCGCTGACAATACCTGATAAAGGCTCTTGCAGCGCTTCTAAAATCTCGTTGCTGTTTAGCGTAAAGCTTCTTGGCACACCTTCAGCAAGGTTACGACCACGCACTTCGATTTCGAGCACTTCATCGCCAGGATAGGCTGTACCAATAGTATGCTTAATACGCTCAGCTGTTGCTTCGCCAATTAAGCTGCCGTAGTTACGACGAACGTAGTTGATAATCGCATCATCAAATTTGTCGCCACCAATACGCACAGATGATGAATACACGACACCGTTTAACGAAATAATCGCCACTTCGGTAGTACCACCACCAATATCAACAACCATTGAGCCCGTTGCTTCTGATACCGGAAGACCAGCACCAATTGCAGCAGCCATTGGCTCTTCAATTAGGTAGACTTCACGTGCGCCTGCACCCATTGCTGATTCGCGAATTGCACGTCGCTCAACTTGAGTTGCTCCAACAGGAACACACACGAGTACACGTGGACTTGGGCGAAAGAAACTGTTGTTGTGGACTTGTTTAATAAAGTGTTGAAGCATTTTTTCAGTCACATAGAAGTCGGCGATAACACCGTCTTTCATTGGACGAATTGCTTGAATATTACCAGGCGTTCGGCCTAGCATTTGTTTTGCGTCTCTGCCAACAGCAGCAACTGACTTTGGTCCATTGCTATTGCGTTCGCCACGAATGGCAACTACTGAAGGTTCGTTTAGCACGATACCTTCATCGCGAACATAAATAAGAGTGTTTGCCGTACCTAAATCGATCGATAGGTCGTTAGAAAAAATGCCGCGCAGCTTTTTGAACATGTATCAGGCCTGTATTCTGTGAAGTCAGAAGAAAGAAAAATCAGGTAACTTTATCAATGACACCCCTATTCTACAAGACCGAACAGGTTAACAATTGCTAATCTGGCGTTTTTTTTTACAAAAGTATGTAAAAAAACGTCAATCGAGCAATTTTAATCCTAAAAAGCGTAAAAGCGATGCTTTTTTATTCCGATTATTGACCGACCTCACGCCAATAAATGATCCTATCATGACCTCGATAGCGACCAAAGAAGGCGCTTGCTCTTGGGTCATAAAGTACTGTCGGGCTTGCCTCATCCCAATTCCAATACCATTTGAGCCAATTGTCGACTTGTAGTGGTGCAGTCACTTGACCACGATATGGAACAGAACCCGTGTTTTTCCATAATAAGGTTAATTGGCCATTGCTCACTAAACTGCCCGCATCACTGCGGCTCACGCTTTGCCCAGTTGTTAATAAAGGTGCATAAATTTCAGCGCCATCAAGCGGGTCAATGACCTGGCTACAACTGTCATTAATATTGGTTATCCAACCCGTACCATTCCAATATTGGGCATAGGTTGGCATGCGCAAAATTTCAGTTTCTGGGCCAAAAGTATTGTCCATCACCACTCGCCCGTGACGAAAGTCTTGGGTTGATATCTGTTTTGCATTGCAATCATTACTGTCTGTGCAAATATCACTGCTATTTACTGGCATATCGGGCGAAGCAACAAATGACACATTGCCATCGTTATCAGCAACCTGAACGCCAATAGCTAATTGGCCAAAAGGACCATCGACACCCGGTGCTGCCAAGCGACTAAAATTAGCGGTATAAGCCACGCCAACACTAGCATCTCCTAGACTCCATGAGCTGGCATTAATAGGTAAAATGCTTAAGCGGCTGCTTAAATCAAAGCCATCATTAAGATTCTCTCCAATTAAACTAGCGCTGGCTTTGGCAAACCCCCCCTGATAATTCTGGGTGATATAAGAGCCAGTATTGTATGCACTTAAGGTAAGAGTTAACCCAAAAGGCTGGTCCATATAGGTAAAGCTGCCACAACTTGGTATGACACTTGAACTGGTAACGGTAAACCTGTCTGGTACAAATCGACCAATATTAGGTGATGCTGCCAGCGGAATATCGTAAAAGCTCGAACCTAAATAAGAACTGGGTGGATTAGCGCTGAATTTAAATACACCGACTTCACTGACGGATTGAGCAACGGTATTCGTGTTTGTTGCTTCTGCTACATGGTTATACTGTGATGAGCCAACCGCACCTAATACACCGCCCGAAGGTGACACTAATTGATGGCTTAAGACGATATTACTGTGGACATAATTAGGCGTATTGAGATTGTTGCAGTAATTAGCATCGCCATCGACTTGCCATGCTTTACCTTGAATGACTAAATCAAACGATTCACCGGCTTTTTTATAGCGATTACAACTGCTATTTCCTGCCGAACATTCCGCGGTACTGTCTTTGGGTGCTACACACAATCCCACAGGGAAGCTCACAAATTGATCAGAGCCCAGCATCACCAATCCGGCCTCGTCGCCACTGCCAGTGTATTTTGCATCAAGCTGCATTTTGCCCGCATCGGGGTAGTTAACATCAATATTGGCTTTACCCGTTGCATCAAAAGCCAACGCAATCGAGGTAGCGGCCGAGCTTTGCTTGCCGACAGTCGTATTATTCACTGTAACCGACTGCCCACTGATTGGCGTAACCGGCTCAATGTAAGTACTCCAAAAGCTGACATTTTTTGTGGTGTTGGCAAAGGTAGGAACGCATTGCAAAGTACTATCCGATTTTTTCACTGCGCTAATCGATATATTGCCTGTTGGTTTGTTAGCCAGCTTATCTGGCACATCAAAAATAAAGCCACTGTCGGCAAAGACTAAGTTACAGTTTGCCTCGCTTGCAGCACCACCATTAACACGGCATAAGGTTTTACTGAATGCTTTAGTACTGGGTGTAGACCCTGTAACACCTAAAGTAACTGTACCTGGGGTATTACGTCTTAGTTGTAAATCTGATTTTTGTCCACCAGTAAAGGTAACAGTATTACCACCAACCCAACCACCACCTGCGGTTATTGTTGCTGGGCTTAAAATAGCTGTCACCGTATCAGGCACCGTTATACTGCAATCTGCATTAGCACACGCTTTTATCGACAACGTTTTTGGAGTACACGTTAATCCTTGGCCTGAATATGAATATTCAAAATGATCGATTTGTACACCTATTGGATTCGAGTCAAGAGCACAAATTTCTATATTATCAATTTCATGATTGTTGGTTGACCCACCTGTTGAACCTGTTAGTGATAACAAAAAGTTTTCTGGAATAGCCTTTTGCTCTATCTGAGATGCAGCATCAAACGCTGGGATAAGTTCAACAAAACCACTTCCAGTATTGCGCTCGACCTTAACTATTGATTGATTAGCGACCAATGAGTCTACGGTAATACGATAACGGTGCGCTGGCTTTGTATTATCATTATTATTATCAACAGTGGGTGACAAACAATTACCACTCGTGTTAGTACTTCCATTACTGCATGTGCCACGTAAATAACGATAACCTGAAGTGCCAGAGCCGGAACCACGAATAGACACCGACTGGCGACGCCGTCCAGGGCCATTAGGTCCACCTTCGGCCGAAAAGTTACCGTATTCATCAATACCAAAACCCAGCCAACCACCCGCAAATCCATTCACATTAGAGCGAGCACCATACCCCATTGGACCACCAGCTGCGCCAGGCTGTGGAGTAATTGAGGCATCTGACAGTACAAAGGCAATACCATCAGCGCTGTTCCCGCCATAGGCATAATGATCAAATTCGATTTCGACTTTATTGTTTTTTGCGGGGAAAAGCCTTTGATAAGTTGTTGAAGTAGCCTGATTTTTCTGCGCCTCTGTTTGCCTTAAACGGAAGATTTTATCCGTGGCGGTACTGAGATCAACAATTGCAGGTGTAAAATTACCTGAACTGCGCGCAACAACCCAATCACTGCCTAAATCTGTACGATCGAAATTATCAGTAAAACACTGACGGACGGGCTTGAGCTTTTCTAGTGCAACAAAACTGTAATTCTCCCAACGATGTTTGCGGTCGCTATCTCTAAAAGTATCTTCATCAACAACCATACTCACTTTAACGTTAGTCAACTGACAACGTCGAAGCCAGCCGCCATCGCCACCTAAGCGGCTATTTTTACCCGCGACTAATATGGGGGCTCCCTTAAAACCAATTAAAGGTGTGGTATAACTACATTGCTCACTTATGTCTTTAGTGCCACCATCAGTAAACGTTTGTGCTTGGCCAAAGTGGTAATTGGTGTCGACACCATTTAAGATCATGGTACCGCTAGCCGTTGTACTGCTAGGGGTGCTCAACGATAAATAGCCAATGGTTTCATTTTGAATTGGATTGTTGTTTAAATTACCTGGTTTACATTGACTATTGCTATAAACCTCTGACGCATCTAATGCAAGCTGAATTCCTGTGCCCGTAAACTCGGAGGTACTCGTTAACCAACAATTATTATTCTGAGTTTGAATCTGATTCAACACCACATCTTGGGTAGTAGGCAAATTAACAGCGGTATAGGGTGAATTAGAACCAAATAAGGCCTGGTCATAATTAACTGAACCAGCAATTAGCTTGATGTTATTGGGCAGGTCATAGCTACCCGCCGTGACAGCAATCCAGTGTACTTCAGGCATTTTAATTGGTACTACGTTACGGTTATCAGGTGATTCTGGTTTTTTTTGAGACCAAGTGAAACCTTGCGAAGATACACTATCAAGGAATACCGATGCTGGGCCATCACTGTTATCGTCTTCGATGGTTGGCATTAAGAAAATTAACGGGGTGACATCATCAGGAAAAGCACTGTCAAACGTGACGCTTTTATTAGACGCTGTAGCTTTACCGTATTGAATGTGAAATACAGGCTGTGGTGTATCAATTGTACAATTAGGCACTGTGGTAATATTAGATACTTTATTATCAAAATTGACCCAGCTATTACCCTCTAACTTTATTTTGCTTGCCGTTAATGCCCCATCCAACTGGGCACTACCACTAATGGTCGCGTCCCCCCCTGCAAAGACATAAGCATTAAGTTTAGCACCACCATTAAGCACAAAATCACCATAGGTATAAATGATAAATCTTTCAGAGTCATTCACTAAGTTTAGATTGTAGTGCCGATAATCATTTTTAATAAAAAACGTCACTGTACCTGTGGGTGGGAACTCTAACACCACACCATGGTTTATAGATAAAGTTTCAATCCAATATTGCCCAGAAGATAACACTAATTTACCTACTGAGGCCTTCAGAGACTTCATTTTATAAATGCCATTATCCGTATTGAAAGTCAGCGTTCTTTCACTACCGCCGTCTAACTTAATATCGCCATACTCGCCTTGTTCAATAGTGATATTTGGTTGTCCCCCTGTGGGAGGCCCTATTTTTTGAACGCTAGCAGAAGTACATTGACTGAAAGCCAAATCATTGGGTTTAGTATTTATGGGAGATGAGGCCTTGCAATTTTTTGCTTTCTTATTGCCATTATCCGCTACACAGGATTCCTCTTGATCGTTGACCGTAGAAGCTGGCAGTTTGCCACTATTAGGGGCATTGTATAACCGCGCTCCACTGGCAAAATCTATTGTAGCATTAGTGCCATGGGCATTAAGTCCTTCTATAAAGCTGCTATCCCAACTAGCCATCAAGGGGAGACTCGTTAAACAAAAACTAAAACAGAGCAGTTTCCGTAACAATAAACCCCAAGCTTTACTTTTAAGTATCTGTACTTTAATTTCCACGCGCTTCTACCTCTACTTGGCGACTCACTCGTAAACACGTTGAGCTGCTTGAGTTACCCGCACAATCACCGGTTTCGCATACCGCTAAGCTATTAATTCGATATTGAACAACACTGCCAACACTGGCGGTATTACAACTAATACTAACGCTACAATTATGAAATCCAACCGCGTTGCTCGGAGGCGTCCAAGATGATGACACATTACTACAGGTTGCCGCACTGCCACTGAGCGGGAACAACTGCGCTAATGCAGCATCAGCACCACTGTTAGCGCTAAACAATGCTCGCGTTCCCCACACTTCCATATTAACCGACTCATCAGCATCGCCAACGATACGAATTAAACTCGCCGCAACCAGAAACATCACGGTTAACACAAAAATACCAATAATTAATGCGCTACCATGTTGAGCATGATGAGTTAACTTATGCTTAGGGAACATTCATCACCTGCACTTGATGTTGATATTGAAACGTCTCACCATTAACCGCAAACAGTGGTTGTAAATGCACTATCGCATTGGTGACTAAAGTTGCAGGGGTTAAAATAATGGCGGGGTTAACGGTTAAGTTATTAGTAATATTTTGCGCCATCAATACGCCTGCCCCCATGATCGTTGGCGAAGGTTGAGTGGCCTGATAACCGTAATTTTGATAAAGCCGCAATTCAACCGCACTTGCAGAGGAGACAAAGCAATAACTCAACGGGCTATCGGCAACGTACAAGCGCTTTAAGGGCGACGCTTCAGTAAAGCGCACTGATTGCGTTAACGTGATAGTTAATTGGTCGCCCGCTTTAGCGACGCTTTGAACGGTAAAGTGTTTTGCCGTTGTCCCTTGAGGGTTGTATACCTCAGCATGGGTTAACGGGTAAATTAATGCTGACTGCCCAGCATCAATTGGCCGAATACTGTTAATCGCAGTAAGGCTATTACGTGCGGCTTCAGGAACAAAAGGCGCGTCAAGGTAAGAGGTACTGGCAGAAATAGGCAGTAACTCCAAACATTGATAACTGCCATCGGCTGCGGTTAACACCCGAATACTATTGGGCACTGCACGGCGGATGTCTCGGGTGATTCTTTCAATGCCAAAACGGCTTTGACTCAGTACTTGATCGACCGCGCTCGACTCAACAAAAATACGGGTGCCAAATATCACAAAGCCACTGACGCCAATAATCACAATACCTAAAATCAAAATAACCGTGACCATTTCGATTAACGTAAACCCAACGGCTTTAGCACGTGAATTCAACAGCATCAGTAAT
Source organism: Shewanella sp. MF05956 (assembly GCF_059758055.1). Classification (NCBI taxonomy): domain Bacteria; kingdom Pseudomonadati; phylum Pseudomonadota; class Gammaproteobacteria; order Alteromonadales; family Shewanellaceae; genus Shewanella; species Shewanella sp. MF05956. The sequence continues at coordinate 154,762 of NZ_JCAYNV010000011.1, forward strand.
TACTCCTTACCGCTTGGTAAGTAATCACTTCATTGCTAGGTGTAGTGACATCTACGCTAATTAATTTTTGCGCCTTCGTTACTGAGTCGAGATAAGTCACCGACACTTGTAATTCATAATTAGGATAGGCTTGGGCATAAGTTTGGCTTGAATCGAGCATCATGCTCGCTTCGCTCAACCCTTGGTAATCATCAACATCATTAAACGCATCACGGCTTTCACCGTCATTGCCCATTGATGTCGAGCAAATAGTGCCGGTTGGAGAATTACAGGCTGGCACGCCGCCATTAGCGTTTGTTTGTTGATCATAACGTTTGCCCCAAATCTCATTCATTACCGAATGAGCGAGCTCAGCAGATCTCACACGTTGCAGCGTAGCTGCTGCTCTGTCGGCTTGAGGGAACAACATGCTGGTTAACATGACAATACCGATACCAATGACCATCATGCCAATCACTAACTCAATTAACGTAAAACCGGCATTAATGCGACGAGCGGTGATGTTATGTTGCTTACTGAAGTTGACGATGTTGACATTAAATTTATTGGGCATAAATATAGCCCTCAGACTCAACTGCGATAGCGAGTGTTTCATCTGCCACCGCATTAAAACAATGACCTGCACATACAGGGGAAATTATACGCCCACGGCTGTCAAACGTAATCGAAAAAACCTGGCTCACAGTACTGGCAAGTGTGATATGGGCACCACCACTGAAAGTTTGTGGCTGCTCTGCGCGAAATTGATTACTACAGCTATTCCCTGCTCTGTCATTAAAGTAACGCAAGGTATAACCGCTGACGCTCACGTCGAGTTGGTAACATTGATCGGTATTTTGAATCGCTTTTAGCTGTACGTATCTGAGCTCACTGATAAACTCATTACGTAAGGTATAGGCACTGTAGGATGAGCCAGACAATAGGCGCGGCAACACCGTCACGGCAAGAATACCAATCAAGATAATGGTGGTAACTAATTCAACTAAGGTGAAGCCAAGTTGAATATTACGCTGTTGACTCAATTTGATGATGCCCTCGATTTCACCGCTAAAAATTTTGACACTGAGTAGAACTAAACCATAAGAGTGTCAGAGACTTATACTAGCTGATCCAGTATGGCAAAAACAGCTGATTTTGTCTGCTTATTTGTGTATTAGCCTTGTTAGCGGTTGAGGTGAAGACTGATTTTTATTGCTACTAACTCAAAAAAAAACCTGCCGAAGCAGGTTTTAGTATCTAGGTTTATATTAGCAGTTACCAGGATCTGATTCTGCTACATAAGTTGGAATTGTATTTGCGTCTGCAGCTTCTTCATAGACCAAAATACAAGTATCTGGGGCACCACGTTGGTAAATTGTAACTTCACCATCTGTTGTGTCATCAATAATCCAATCATTAGTACCGGTATCAACATCAGCAAGAGCATCAAATGTAACATCTAATGCCTCTTCTAAATCACTTTGTTTTGCTTTCATATAGCCATAAACAATGTTCAAATCTTCACTACCGGATCCAATATCTAGAGTTTCTGTTGCGTCGCCTTCTTTACCAGCTAAGGCAGCTTTTGAATACACCAAGGTATTTCCACCTTGAATTGCCGCTTTCATGCCACTTAACGCCGAAACACGCGCATCGCCCTGCAAGTTAATAAACTTAGGTGCTGCCGTTACCGCTAAAATACCGAGAATAATGATCACAACCACTAATTCGATTAATGTAAAACCTTGTTGCTTTTGCATATAAAATACCTCTATCAAAATAAATCTCTATCCATTCATGAATGGATCAATCGACTTGGTGGTTAAAATTAATTATTGGTAAAAGAAACAACTTGTCCAGTACCAGGGTTATATGTCACACCTTTAGCACCTGCGGTCGTTAAATCAGGTGCGGGTGTTGCCACACCACTAGCCTGGTTCAATACTAATGAAGCCACTTGATGGTATACGCACAAATCCAGGTTGTTTACTGTAACGCCATCAATAGTGGTTGATGAACCGCCTGCAGCGTTAATCACCCTAACAGTGTAACGCTGGTCACTTGCGTCTTCATTAAACAACACGTTTCGTGGTGCATTTTGCAATACCGAATCAAACACCTGTTGGCATGCCGCATTACCCATTGAGTTGGCGCTGGTGTTTGTTGTACCGGTTGGGAAACCAAAACGAGTATCTAATGACACCGTCGTTCCATCTAACACCACACTGGTATTACGACGGCCATCGACTTCCCACTGTGCACGCACAAAGCTTACTGCTGTGGCTAAACCACCGGCTACACCATCAACACTAGCATCTTCTGCATCATCGGTAACATTTAAAAAGCGTGGAATTGCTGTCGCAGCTAATAAGCCTAAAATGACAATCACAATAACCAACTCGATTAATGAAAAACCTTGTTGTCTTAATTTCATATTACCTCACTTTTTTAAATGTTCTTATAATAGATAAAAATGCTAATACGCCTAGAACTTACATAATATTAGCAGCTTATTAAACTTTTTACGTCAGCGATAGCTTTTTTACTGTTCCGCCGATAAAAATATCACACGCCCAGTTTGTAACTGGTAACTTAAACTCGATTGATTAGGTGAGACGTAGCGACACACCTGCTCTGTTTTTTGATACACAACGGTTAACGATAATTCAGTGGTGCTTGTTGCCAACAATTGCTGCCAAAGCTGTTTACAACCCTTATCATCATAGGTATCAACAATAGGCCAACCGTTAGGTGATAACTGAATCCAATTATTTGTGCCTATTAAATCTGCTTCGGTAGCATCTACTTCTGTTGAATCTACTTGCGCAGAAGCACTAGTCTGTCCAGTTTTTGACGATGCAACGCCTGCATTACCCTTAGTATTATTAAGCACATTTGGTGCCACATCGTACCAGGATAATAACATTTTGTTAGGCCTACCCGAAGCTAACCACTGACTTCGTACCATAGCTAAGACATTCAAAAGCCGATTATGTTCAAATGCTACACTCTGACTGGTTAAATTGGGTGCAGTGTTAACATAACGCGCGCCCAGTATCGCCAATACAATCAGTAACACTACGATGGCGACTATTTTACCATACACGCTGAGTAAATCATCATCGGCCTTTTGTTGACTTAACATAGTGTTATCCAATGAAGTGTGAACATGTTGAGTTTACCCACCTTTCACTACTTTTAGCATGTCCCACATTGGTAAATAGATACCTAGCGCAAGGATCAGCACAATACCGGCAACAAAACCAATTAAAATAGGCTCTAATTTTGCGGTAAGGTTCTTTAAATCGTAATCCACTTCGCCCTCATAAAAATCTGCCGCATCGTTTAATAGCTGATCTATTTGGCCAGTTTCTTCACCCACCGCGACCATTTGCAATACTAATGGAGTAAACAGATGGCTGGAATTTGACACTCTTAACATCGACTCGCCAGATTCAATCCCACGGCGCATCCCGACAATTTTATCGTGCATATAGGCATTGTCGACTGCATCGGCAACTAAACTTAATGCTTGTGTCATTGGCACACCAGCGCTGAGCATCATTGAAAAACTACGGCAATAGCGTGACAAAGTAGAACGCTCAATAATCGAACCGACGACCGGAATGTGTAACTTCCATAAGTCCCACTGTTTTTCGCCCTTTTCGGTATGGTGCCAGTAACGAACCCCAATAATGGTCCCAATTAAGGCCACCAACATTAACAGCCAGTAATTCACAAACAGGTTTGAGGTGGCAATGAGTATTTTAGTTGCCCAAGGTAAATCAGCACCAAATCGCGAAAACATATCGGCAAATTTAGGGATAACCATAATATTAAGAATAACCATCGCAATCGTAATCGCTATCAGCACAAAAATAGGATAGCGCATCGCCGCTTTAATACGTCGACGGGTTTCTTGTTCGCGCTCGATGTAATGCGACAGTTGAATGAACGCATCTTCTAATTTGCCGGTGTTTTCACCCACGTGGATCATCGATACAAATAAAGAATCAAATACATCAGGGTGCTGGTTCATTGATGACGATAACGGCCGACCTGATGTTAACTGCTCTGAGATATCACCTAGAGCATTTTTCATTCGCTGCGAGTGAGTGGTTTCAGACAATCCTGCAATCGCGCGTAAAATAGGAATGCCAGAACGCGTTAGCGAATACATTTGACGACTAAATATTTGTAATTCTTCTAACGATACCTTGCTCTGAAACAACGCCACAGAAAACGATTGCTTAGGCTTAACTTCAGTGAGTTCTAACGGGATAATGCCTCGAGAAAGCAATATATCGGCTGCGGCACTTTCACTCGCTGACTCAAGCAAGGCTGTCACCGCTTTACCTTGTGCATCACGACCACGATATTGATAAGTAGGCATAATTACGCCCCAACGCCAGGCGGATTAACTAAATCGGCTGACAATGCCATGTTTGATTCAGTGACATCTTCGACTAACTTCGCCACCTCTTCTAATGTGGTCGTCCCTTGAAATAAATACTCCATTGCCGAATGGGCTAACGGGATAAAGTTCGGGCTACGCAAAGCAGCTCGAGCAAAATCTTGTGGATTACCAGTGCGCATAGCATCAATCATATTTTCATCGAGTTCTAAAATCTCAAAAATACCAATCCGACCTCGATACCCTGAGCCATTACACGTTTGACAACCACTGCCCACTTTAAAGGTCGCACTGTTAATATCTTGCTTAGTCACACTCGACAACCAGCTGCGCTCTGCTGCCGTAGGTTGATAATCTACCGCACAGTTGTGGCACACTCTGCGCACTAATCGCTGCGCAATAATGACTCGTAATGCACTTGCAACTAAGTAACTTGCCGCGCCCATATCTAGTAGTCGCAAAGCACTGGTTACCGCATCATTGGTGTGCAAGGTTGATAACACAAAGTGACCCGTTAATGCGCCTCGTAAACCGATTTCAACGGTTTCTTGGTCACGCATTTCGCCCACCATGATGATATCGGGATCTTGGCGCAAAGTGGTACGCAGTACATTCGAAAAATTTAAGCCGATTTTGTGGTTTACTTGCACCTGGTTAATACGCGGTAACTGATACTCTACCGGGTCTTCAACGGTAATGATTTTTCTATCTGGCGTGTTTAACTCACTTAAAATACCATACAAGGTCGTGGTTTTACCGCTACCCGTTGGTCCGGTGACTAATAACATGCCGTGAGGACGTTTAATTTGTTTGCGAATACGCGCCACAATGTGTGGTGGCATGCCGGTTTCGTCTAGAGTGCGCAGCCCCGTGGTTTGATCTAGCAAACGCATTACCACAGATTCACCATGATAAATGGGCATGGTAGACATACGCACATCGATTTTATGACCTTTAATTTCGATATGAAAGCGACCATCTTGTGGCATACGCTTTTCTGAAATATCTAAACCCGCCATTAGCTTAAGGCGAAGCACTAATGCCGAGGCAATATTCACTTCGCTTAGTGTATTCTCATGCAATTGGCCATCAATACGCTGACGAATACGCAACACTTTTTCGCCGGGTTCAATATGGATATCCGATGCCCGCATTTGCACTGCATCTTCAAAAATCGACTGCAATAACTTAACCACTGTAGTTTCGTTATCGGCATCGCCCTCAGTTAAACTACTAAGGTCGAACATGTCGTCGGCGGCATATTCTTCTTCAAGCTTACCGGCAATTTCAGCAATTTGCCCAGTGCGGCGATATAAGTTATCGAATGCATCTAATAGCTGCTGCTCGGGGGCAACCGCCAGCATTAATTGCTTAGGTGCGACCAACAATTCTAAATTATCGATGGCTTGTAAATCGGCAGGATCGCTCATTGCAATCAATACATGATCGGCACCGCTTTCAACCACTAGAGCACGATAACGACGAGCTTGTACCTCAGGCAGAATGTTAACCACTTCTGCGGCGATAGGCCTGCGGCTGATGTCTAAGTAAGGTAAATTCAACTGCTGCGACAAAAACTGCAATAATTGATCTTCACTGATACTGTTAAGATCAATCAAGGTACGGCCGAGTTTTTTACCGCTATTACGCTGCTCTGTTAATGCTTGCTGCAATTGTGCTTCGGTAATAATCAGCTCTTGCACCAGAAGATCACCTAAGCGCATCTTTAACTTTGGTTTCATCGGTTTTCTCCTAGCTGAGCTAATCGGGTTTCAATAAAGTTCATGGCTGACGTCGATAATCCTTCATAGCTTAATGCTGAACGATAAGCTTGAGCCGCTGGAATATATTTTGTTTGAGAGTCTAAAGCATAACCTAGCCCCATCCACCAGCGGGCCTGAGTAGATTCGGCTTGCAACAAATTCCGGTATGCTTGCTCTGCTAATATAAAATTTTGGCTACTTTGCGCTAACTCGGTTTGTGCCACCCATTTGTCGCGGGCCCAGCTTGAATTATCGGGGATTGCCGCCAAAGTAGTATTGGCACTATCAAAGGCTTTCACTTCAACTTGAATCCGCGCCAGAATCACATAAAACTCCCACTCTTGCGGGAACATACTAATCCCGCTTTCTAATAAACGCATGGCGGTAGTGGTATTGTTTTGAGCGTAATAAATAGCCACCAGCTGCTTGCGGGCTTTATGTAAACTTGGCTGCAAAATAATGGCTTCTAAATAAAAACTGGCTGCGTCATCTACATTTTGCGATTTTTCAGCATCAACCGCCTTGCGATATTGTAATTGCGCCATTTGAGTTTTTGTTAACACAACCTCTTTAACCGTCATGTTATTTGAGGCCGCAGTGGAATCGACTGTAGCTTGCTTAGCACTTATATTGGCTTTTGCAACGACTGGCTTATCGCGAGATACAACATCTGAAGTCCTATTTTTTGCGACTACCAGTGATGATTCTTTAACCTCTTCATCTCTATCTTTTGCGGTTAACTCTGAGGTACTGATTGCAGGCTCGTCGGCTTGCTTTAAAAGAGTAGGCTCATTTGAGGTTAACGCCGCTGATGTAACAGGTGCAGTAATCACTGATTCGGAAGCTAGTGCAATAGGCTCGCTTTCACTCTCTGTTAACGCGGTGCCACTTACGATTTTGACTGCGTCATTATCAAGATGATTAACTACCGTAGCCGATACCGCAGTGCCACTGCTGGTTTGAGTGGAATCGGCAACGTCTGGTTGCTGTTCATTTGTCAGTTTAATAGACGCGTCTGGAGCGTTATCATCTGCATTATTAAGCCTTATGTCTGTTGTGCTTACCTCAGCCAATTGTGGCTCAACCGATGAGTCAGCTTGTTGGTACATTGACACACCAAACCATGCCGCAGGGATTAATAGCAGTAAACAAACACCCGCAGCGATTAATGGCGAGCGTGACTTTTCAGTTGGATAATATTGAACTTGCGGACGAACAAACTCCCCCTTCGGTTGGGAAGATGCTGAGTCTGATTGTGTTGAATCGGGTTTTTCACGCTGCTCTAAATCTCGCAGCATTTTTATTATCACACTCATTAATGCTCACTTATCCGTGTCAACCACTCACCGCCTATATCCATGAATCCCAGCATTAGCATCAACGCGAGTAATAACATAATCACTAGCATACTAGAGCGTGAAAAACCTGAGCGGTCGGTTAAATTAATATCTTCAGTGTCACGTATTGCGGCTCGGCAATGCTTGGTCGACACACGTTGACTCCCTTCACCATAACAAAGCAGTAAACTTTTATGGGTCAATATATTTACCAAGCGTGGGATGCCGCGAGCGGCTTTGGCTAACAATTTAATGTCGCTTACTGCAAATAAATCGGGGCCTTGATAACCTGCAATACTTAGCCGATATTGAATATAAGCGCGTATTTCATCCCAACTTAATGGTCGTAAATGGTAGCTAAATGTGATCCGCTGGCGTAATTGTCTAAATTTAGCTTGTGCGAGCCGCTCATCTAACTCGGGCTGACCAAATAACACCACCTGTAACAACTTACGACTTTCGGTTTCTAAGTTTGTAAATAACCGCAATGCTTCAATACTGTCGTCGGGTAAAGCCTGGGCTTCATCGAGCACGAGCACGACATGGAAGCCTTGATGATTTAATTCGAGTAATCGCTCATGGATCAAACGCGTTAATTGTTGCTGATCGAGTTTATTAGGTAGTGCTAATCCTAACTCTGCCGCCACCGCAAAACGTAATTCTTTTGGGGTTAGATAAGGGTTAGGCAAATAAGCGCAGTGATATTGATCAGGCAAATCATTCAATAATTTCCGGCAAACTAATGTTTTCCCCGTTCCCACTTCACCGGTGACTTTGATAAATCCTTCACCAGTTTCTAACGCTGTTTGCAACACTTGCAAGGCTTCTACATGGGGAGCTAAACCAAAAAAGAATCCCGTATTGGGCGTCAGCGTAAAAGGCAGCTGCGCCATGCCAAAGTGTTGCAAATACATAACTATTTACGTTCCATCATTACTTAGAAGGATACCAACGTTCAATCAAATCTTGCGAACGCTTGAGTTCATCTTTCCAGGTGTCTAAACCCACCACTGTTGGCTTAAGTAAAATAATTAACTCGGTTTTTTGCTTTGATTTGCTACGACTCGTAAAGGCTTCGCCCAAAAATGGGATATCACCTAAAAATGGTACTTTCGATACGGTTTCGATGTTTTCACTCTTCATTAAGCCACCAATCACCACCACATCGCCTGATGCAGCTCTAATGACCGTATCCGACTCGCGGATCTCACTTTGCGCTAATGGTAGCTCTAACGTTGAATCGCTAATTTGAATAATTTTGGTTTGCTCTTGCACGTCAATAACCGACGGATGTACGTGTAATAGTACATTGCCATTTTCATCAATTTGCGGCGTTACATCTAAAGCAATACCAGAGAAAAAGGGGGTTAACTCAACCTCTGGCGTGGTCACGGTGGTGGTCGATGACACTGTTGTGGTCGACACGTCGGTAACAAAGTATTCGTCGTTACCCACTTTAATCACCGCTTTTTGGTTGTTGGTCGCGGTCACTCTTGGGCTTGATAGCACATCAACATCACCTTGAGTGTCGAGTAAACTAATCATGGTACTAAAATCAGTACCTGTAACGTTAAGTGAAGTTACACCACCGATCACTGAAGAAATGGTATCACTTAATCCTTGGCCTGCAGAGGTACTGAAATTAATGTTGGTACTATCCACATGCCCTAATAAATTTTCCCACTGAATACCTTGCTGATAACCATCAGATAATGTCACTTCTATTATTTTGGCCTCTAAAATCACCTGGCGTTGCAAATGGCTTTCAGCTGTAGTCAAAAAAGCCCGAACTTGTCTTAACTCATTAGGAAAAGCGCGAATGGTCACTAAGCCCGCTTGCGGAGTCACAACCACCTGACGCCCGCCACCGGTTTCACCAATAATTGACACTAATGTGGCTTGTAGCTCACCCCAAAAGTCAGTTTTAGTGGTGGAGCGGATAAAGGTACCGTTACTTTGTTCATTACTGCCCGAGCTGCTGTTGCTGTTAGAACTGCTAGAGCTACTAGAACTACTGTTGTTATTGCTACCGCTACTTGAGTTGTCATTATCATCTGAGATACGGCCTGAACTCACGGACGTTAACGATAAACCTTCACGTTGCATATACAGGTAATTTAATGGATATGTTTCTGTGCGCATTCCTGATGGGAAAACCCGTAAAATTCGGCCCTGGCGGCTCACTTCGTAACCGTAAATATCTTCAACGACTTGCAGAGCTTCAGACAAGGTGACCGCTTTTAGTGATAACGAAATGGTCCCTTGCACATCGGGATGCACTGCCACACTTAATGGCGTGTCTTTAACTAAGCTAGGGAAAAAAACTCGAGCATCAACATTATTTGCCGACACATCAAAGCGACGCTCTGCAGGGAGCACTTTTGCTGAGGTAAGCACATTGCTACCATTCAACTCGCGCTGCACTTCTGCAGGCATGGCGGCTGGCGGCGGAGTAACAGCTGCATTAGCTTGTGCTTGTTGCAATGACTCAGATAACGTTGACTTAACCGTTTCAGGATCCGGTCTATCTGTTGTTTGACAAGCAACCAAACACAGCGACATCAGAGGGGTAACATATTTAATTACTTTCATTTTTATTCTTATCCTATCGCTCTGTTATCGACTGAAATAGCTGAAGTTTTCTGCCATCTGACAAGGTAACGCTGTCTTGGCCTATCGAAGTTACACGTAGCCCTACACCACTAATCGTGTCACCCACTGAGAGAATATTGTTATTAATTACCGCATATGCACGCTGCCCATTGACGATACTGTTAAGCACCATGGTTTGCTGGGGAGCGATATTCGAACTCACAGCAACATAACCCTGGCCGGGCAAGGTTGGATCTCGTAACGATTGGGCTTCTGCGTGGGAAGCAAGCACTATTACGCTACTGACCATCACAGCCAGTGCGTTAACGCTAATTCTGTTTAGCAACACTGATAAAGTCCTTATTCACACTCAGTGTGTAAAGTTCTAATTGAGCTAACGCATTAGGATGTGTCTCAACACGATAATCCAAGCGCTTCCAATATAATTTGTCTGGCATATTTTCCACCGCAGAGACAAACGCTAAAATGGCAAAATAATCACCTTGTAGACTTAACTTAATACCATGACTGTATAAATTAACATTACTGCCCTCACCCATATTTAATAATGGCGTGGGTGCAATGGAGGCGAACGATTTAAGGGTCACACCTTTTACATTACCCAGTAAGTTAGCTAATACTGTCGGCATATAATCTGCTGGTACCATATCAACCATTTGTGCGTCTAACTCGGCATCAATGGCTAACATCTGCTCATTCACTAGCAATAAACGTTGCTGGTAATCTTGATTAGGATCTAGCTGCAAGCGCTCTTCATATAAAGTAATTTGTTGCCGTGATATATCATTTTCTTGGTTTAAGGTAGTCAATTGCCTTTGCATTAATTGCCGTTGTTTCCAAAGAGATTCCAAAGGTAAATACAACAACATGCCAATCACAACAACACTCGCAAGCGCAATTAAGACTCGCTCCCGTTGGCTGAGCTGATTAAACTTTTCTGACCAGTTCGCCCATTGTTGCTTCATTGTGAGGGCTCCTTGTCAGCAGTTTGACTGGTTAATTTGAACATTAATGGTTGATCATCACCCCGGTCCATCGTCATAGCTGAAAAAGCATAACCCTTTAATGTCGAGGTATTTTTCAATCGATCAATCCATAATGGAATGCTTTGTGGATTGCGACCATAACCTTCGAATTCGATGCGCTGCGGAGCATTATCTTGCTGAGAAATACTGATATGGCTGAGCCATACGTTGGCGTCTGCGACGACGGCTAAATCAGTCAACATAGGCGAATAGCCCTGGCTGATAAGGTTTTTACGCTGGCCGAGTTCATCTTTTAAACGTATTTTTAAATCTAGACGCTGCTCTTCCAACTCAACTTGCGCCACTAAGGCTGAATCAGGTTTTCTCGCGGCAATTTGCGCTTCTAACTGTGTTTTTTGTGCCATTAACTGATCTTTATCATTACTCGCTTGCTGCTGAACAGCGTGTAACTGATTTTGCTGCCACGATCCGATGCCATAAAAGGCAATGCATAGGCCAAACAAGAGCAATAAAGTCACCGCTAGGCGTGTGAGGGTTAATCGCTGCTGTTGCGGCAATAAGTCGGCAGTATATAAATTAACGCTGGTTTTTATCACGCATCACCTCGTGTTAATTCTTGTAATGCTAACTGAGCGAATAATCCACTCATACCATCATGGGTTTGTGCATGCACTTTTTGATTGAAATTGGCCCCAACTAAGTTGGCTAACGCGCTACTATCGCCATCTGCGGCAATGGTAATAGATGTTACAGGCGCTTGGCGAAGTTGGCTTTCGAAATAATCCATCGAACGTTGGATTTCAAGACTTAAGTTATCAGCAATACCTTGTTGTAATTCATCGTAAGTTGCTGAGCTGAGCTGATTAAAACCACGCACTCGACGTTGCATTAACACTTCACCCGCTTTCACTACCATGAGCAAAAGCTCTTGCTGGGGTAAATGTGCGACTAACATGTGCGCCATATTGTCGTTAGGCAGCATATGCCTTAGCACTAACTCCTCAATGCTAATACCTGCAATGGTTAAACTGCTTGCTTCACATGCCGACGCAAATTTCATGAGTAACTCACGGCTCGTCACCACGACACTGAGTTTGGCGCTTGGGATAATGCTAGACTCAAAATAGTCTAAATGAATGTTGCCTACCGGTTCTGACACCATGTCTTTAATCGCCCAAATTAATGCTTGGGCAATTTCAGTTGTTTCAACATTGGGTTTGTCGGCTTGTAAAAGTTGATAATGAGCATAAGACAAGACTAATTGCATTCGAACATGGCCAAATTGTACTTTTAGCTGTTCAAATGCCTGGTTCCAATTGTGTTTAACCACCGGTATTTTCGTAATGGTATTAGCAGATGTCCCTTTTTGAGTTTTACACACCCATAACGAGCTGTCAGAGATAAAAACACCGACCTCTCCCGTTATTTTGGATGACTTCCAAAAGGCTAATTTACTCAAAAAACCACTTTTCATTACGCGTCCCATACTCACTAACGTGATAATTATTCGAGATTATTGGTTTACTATACGATGAAAAAACTCAATAAAACCCATTCTACCCCAAAAATCCTGAACATAACGATGACTAAAACAATATCTCATTAGCGGGTTAGTGTTTTTTGCGTAATCGCTCATCTCAAATGATGAAAACTTCACCTCAAACACATTGTTAATGTTTTAATTTTGTTACATTAATAACAATATAGCATACCTAATTAAAGACCAATGCAAAAGTGAAGAAACTAAGCACTTATACTTTAATATTGAAGTATTAGTCTTTTTGACGTTAGCTCTCTACTATTTGATCTAAATACTCACCCTGCGCCGCACTAACGCCTAAAATTTTCAATGTTTGCCACTCTTCAAAACATTCTACACCTTCAGCAATCACCTTTACCTCAGCACGGTATAGACCACCAATTAAGCTTCGAATAAACAGTTGATTTTCTGAACGTTGATGCACTTGCCTAACAATCGAACGGTGCAATTTTACTAAATCAAAATGGTGCTCTTGAATATAGTGCGTCCCTACGACATGTTGACCAACATGATCTACGGCTAATTTCGCCCCCATCTTTCTCAGCATGTCTAATGATTTAACGAGAGCAGGATTACTTTGATGTTTAACAATGATATCTTCTGACACCTCAAAAATAAGCCTTGAAGCCAAAGGTCGATGCTCAAGTAAGGTTGACTGAATCCAACGCACAAAAGCACGACTCACTAACGTATCGAGACTCAAATTTATACAGTAAGTCGCCGTGTTTTGAGGCATTAAATCAAACAATACTTGCGATAATATTTGCCGTTCGATTTGCGGCATTAGGCCACACTTATTGGCCATTGGAATAAACAAGGTCGCACGCACTTCATTACCCTGATTATCAAGGGCTCGGCTAAAGACTTCGTAATGCAGGATACGGTTATCACTGTCGACGACAGCTTGTTGCAGCGTAAAGAAACGTTTTGCCACCAGTGCATTTTCAAGAAAGCTGCGCCACCGCACAGAACCTTTGGCAATTTCTTCATCGACAGCGCCTTTGTCATACATAAACCAGTTATTCACTCGTTGTAATTGCGCCGCGCGCAATGCCATTTCGGCCTCTTCAACTAGCTGAACTTGTAAGTCGCCTGCTTTAAAAAATGCACTGCCTAAATGTAAAAAGTTATCCGGATTGCCTAAACCATAAAAAGGTAACGCTAAGCAGGTTTTTAGTACCCGTTGAGCCAATTGATCCGCTTCAGCAAGCGATAATTGAGGAATGACAATCACTAATTGTTGATAGCTTCTGCGGGCAAAAATACTGTCTTCGTATTGAGCTAATACCGCAGTTATGGCTTCTGTGGTTAAAGTAAACATAGCTTTAAGGCCACTTTCACCTAACTCTTCTTCCACTAAATCCATGTCGTCAAACTCAATCAACATCAATACCCCATGGGCAATCATTTTTTGATTATGACTTAATGCATCTAGGCGATTTTGAAAAAAGATGCCGTTACCGATTTGAGTTTGTTTGTCTAAAAAGGTGTCTTTGCGAATAAACTGGTCTAAACGTCCACGTTCTTTATGAGCATCATCCAGATCGCTCAATAATTTGCTGATCGCCCGATTAATCATTCGCGGCTTACCGTTTGTGGGCACTTGAGCTGCTTGAACTAAATCGCCTTCTAAAATTAATTTACTGCGTAAAGCAAGTTGTTCAATGCCGTCAAGTTCTCGGGAATACCAGCCATGCCCAAAACGAACAAAAATCCCGATGGCAATAAAACCGATAATAACAATAACCAATTCCGACCAACCAAGATTATATAAAGAAAATGGCGGTGGCATGGTGAGTGATAATCGCAAATCATTATCAAGTTGATTCTGATATAGAGTAAGGCTATTTTTGGCAACACTTAAGTTGTCGTGATGATATTCATACAATAATTTATCACCCTGACTTAAGCTGAAATCAACGGCATTATAAGCAGACAATAATGGTGGCAACCAAGTAGACAGCTGGCTATGGTCTTGCCGATTACTGTGCTCAACCAGCATAATTTCGAGTTCAGTGACTTTTTGCTGCTGAAAAGTATAGGTGAGTTGTATAAAACTCATGATTGCGCACAGAAGAAACACAAAGGCGACTGCCGCTAATGAAAGTAACCAAAAACTGGTTAATTTTTTTGTAAGGATCTTGGTGAGTTTCATTTATCCGCTATCCTGCTGGATTTATTTTTATGGTCTAGCCCAATTAAATCTTTATCAGTATAACGATTGTGCTCTATAAGTTCACTAGGGCCTATTGATCTTTTCTGGTTGAGTTTTGTTCGAGTTAAAAACGTTTTAATCGAGGCGAATGGATTGATGCCTAGTCATCTAAGCAACTCTTTATTTGCAAAGAGTCATTCAACAAAGAGTAAAACGTTTTTAGCCGAACCCTTTCGGGCAGTGTTTGTTGGCCATTTTTAATGCGTTATCGACTTTTCATATGGAATCACTACACCCCAAAGTCTCTGCCGCGCATTTGTATATCTGAATAATGGCCAACAATTCACTGCAAAAACAATATTGAAAGATTAACAGGCCCTAGTTGTTTAAGCGCATATAAAAAAGGGGCTTTCGCCCCTGTGTTTATCGTCGATATAACTTAATACTTTAGACTTTATATTCACTCGGCAATGTAGTGATTTTAGCTACGCCAGAATCTATTGCCGCTTGCGACACTGCACGAGCAACAATAGGCAATAATCTAGGATCCATGGGTTTTGGAAGTACATATTCTGCACCAAAACTTAATGAAGTCACTTTAGGGTAGGCCGCTAGCACTTCTGCTGGCACAGGCTCTTTGGCCAAATTAGCGATTGCATGCACTGCCGCTAACTTCATTTCATCGTTAATAACAGCAGCACGCACATCTAATGCGCCTCTAAAAATAAACGGGAAACACAATACGTTGTTAACTTGATTAGGGTAATCACTGCGTCCAGTCCCCATAATTAGGTCATTGCGAATAGCATGTGCTAATTCGGGTTGAATTTCAGGATCGGGATTTGAGCACGCAAAAATAACTGGATTAGGTGCCATTAAGGCAATGTCTTCAGCCGCTAACAAATTGGCACCTGACAACCCTAAAAACACGTCCGCATCTTTAATCACATCTTGCAGAGTACGTTTGTCAGTATTATTAGCAAACAGCGCTTTGTATTCGTTTAAATCTTCACGGCGAGTATGGATAACCCCTTGTCTGTCGAGCATATATACGTTTTCGCGTAGCGCACCACACTTAACAATCATGCTCATACAGGCAATGGCGGCAGCCCCAGCACCTAAACAAACAAATATCGCATCATCAATTTTTTTACCTTGGATTTCTAAGGCATTCAACATCCCTGCGGCGGTAACAATGGCCGTGCCATGCTGATCATCATGAAACACCGGAATACTACAACGCTTAATAAGTTCGCGTTCAATTTCAAAACACTCTGGTGCTTTGATATCTTCTAAGTTGATGCCGCCAAACGTGTCTGCTATCGACTCAACAGTATTGATAAAGTCTTCGGTGGTCCGGTGTTTAACTTCAATATCAATAGAGTCAATATTGGCAAAACGCTTAAATAAAAGCGACTTACCTTCCATGACAGGCTTTGAGGCTAATGGGCCTAAATTGCCAAGGCCTAAAATCGCGGTACCGTTAGTAATGACCGCGACAGTGTTACCTTTATTAGTATAGCGATAGGCATTTTCAGGGTCTGAGGCAATCTCACGTACGGGTTCGGCTACACCAGGGCTATACGCCAAAGCTAGGTCGTGACTAGATTGGGCTGGTTTCGTGAGACACACAGCCGTTTTGCCTGGAACGGGGAATTCATGATAATCGAGAGCTTGTTGACGAATATCTGACATTGTATACATCCTGAAATGCGCTATTTAGTATCATTAAAATTGTGACTAGCACTATGAACACATTAATTATGCTAATCATCGAAAGTGTTTTAACGATACGCTATTACCGTGTTGATAGAAATCAAAAACTCAGTGACAGGATGAGTTGACCGGCCTAAACAAGCTTAGGTTTTGTTAATCAAACTAAACTAACATGAATATATATAAATCAAAGAGTTAAAAATGTAGGAAAATAACAAGATTTAGCAGAATAAACCGTTTTAACAGGCGTTATTTGTTATTTATTTTGCTTAAATAACAATAAAAAGAGTTTTAGGCATTTTTGCATTGTTTACAGCTTAAAAATAAGTTTCCACTACAGCACAATGTCATTATGCGAACGCTAAAAACAAAAAAGGCGCCAAAGGCGCCTTTATGAAGTTAATTGCAGGGCAATTACTTCTTAGCAAGCACGCTGAAACGCTTGTTGAACTTGTCAATACGACCACCAGTATCAACAACTTTCTGAGTACCAGTATAGAATGGGTGACATGCGCCACATACGTCTAAGTGCAAGTTTTTACCAGCAGTAGAGTTCACTTTGATGATGTTACCACAAGTACAAGTTGCAGTGATTTCAGCGTAATTTGGGTGAATACCAGTTTTCATTTGGAGTACCTTAAATTGAAGGCCATGTCGCCATCACAACCCGAAGTTGGACACCACATGAAGTTAATAACAATATGTTTTAGGCGCGAGATAATACAGTGTCCGACAAGCTCAGACAAGTAGAATTTATAAACGCCCATGCTTTAGCAAACTAAGACTACCTCTGCTTACGCTCAAGCGCTTCATAGGTCAGTCGATCTTTAACTGCGTTTTGATATTGCTGTAGCATTTGGTTTGATGGGCAATCTAAGTGACTGTCGGCCATTAAGAGGTAAATTTTCTGTTTAAAGAATGCATTAGGGTTGGCATGGTATAACGCTAGCATGGCACCATAGACATTTGTGTGTAGCTGTTGATGATTACGCGTTGCCACACGCCATAAATTGTCGTCAGGGCGCTTATCAATTGAACATTGCTGCACACTTTGATTTTCTAGCACATCAGCTTTTACTACATCAGCTACAACTTCAGTCACATCGGCGACATTAATACGATGACTCGTGGTGACCTCAGTGCCTATTTTGGTATGGTCGACTGAAGCGGCTGCGGCGTTCACCTGGATATGTTGTGATGCCGCTTCTGGTGCTTTTTTAGGAAGTGTGCGTGTTGGCGCTTGGGCTATCGCGCGAGTTTGGCCTTGTTGACTGGCCACTAAGTCGTCAAATGTCACTCTATCAACATCAACATTTTGGTACTTCACTAAAATATTCGCAGGCGGACAACGCAATGAGCTGTCTAGCTGTAACATACTAATTTGATTTTGATAAAAAGCTTGTGGATTGGCCTCATACAAAGCCAGCATGGCCCCATAAATGTTAGACCCCCACTGTTTACGATATCTAACCGCAATTTTCCATAATGAGTCATCCTGCTGCTTAAGAATATTGCAGCCTTCTAATAACTCTTGAGTGGCTGCCAATACAGGTGCTTTAGCCACAACTCGGGTGATTTCTGCAACCTGTTGTACAGACGAGGACGAAGTGGGTAACTTCATTTTTTTGATGGCAACAGGCTGGTGATTACTGGTTGGTAATACTTGATTAAATAACGGCACAGGTGAATATTGTTGCCATTTAGCATTGCGATACTCAGAGACAATTAATGCAGAGTCAGGATCACGTAGCTGTTCTTTACCCGACAAAATAAACACGTCGTTACCTTGGCGTTCTACATCGAGCTTTTCTAATACAATATTATCTTGATAAATCTGGCGTAAATAAAACGTTAGTCGAGACAAATCATGATGTTCAGTCACAACATTAACGGTTAATGTGGGTAATTGACCTTGTTCAAAGGCGGCGGTATCAATACTAATATGGCTGACTTCTGCAATGGCTGCAGGAATATAACCCACAGCGAGTAATGCCATTATGGCTAGCACCTTTACGCCTTTCATCAAATCAATCCCTTACTTAAAACGGCTTCAAAACAACGCAACTGACGTTGTAAATTTACTTAATACAGTCTTTATTATTGTTTATCACTCTCGAGATAATATTGTTGAATTATTTGCACATGGGCTTATTTTTGCTTAAATAACCTGTATTAACGCAAACAACTATATAAATTAACACCCGCGGCTGCAACCAATTACTGACCAATAAGAGTAATTACTCAACACTTTGTGTACCTTAATCACAGTTACAGATTAAATAAGCTATCTCGCAGCATGTTTAGCTTCTATCACTTCAAATACTTTTTTATCGACCGCTTTATTATCGTATTGCGCCAATATTTCTGTCGACGGGCACACTAATAGCGCATCTTTAAGCAATAAATGAATTTTTTGTTTAGAAAAAGCCAACATGTTGGCCTCGAAAATCGCTAGCATTGCACCGTAAACACTGGTGTTCCATTGCTCTTTATAACGATCGGCAATACGCCACAATGTATCTGAATTATCTTTGACAATTTGGCAATTATCGGATGTTCTTGGCTGTAACACGGGTTCGCTAACAGTATTCGTCTTAACCGCTTTTACCGCATTGTTTTTAACCACAGTAACCGCGACGTGATTTGTCACATCTGCTTCTACTGGCCTAGGTGCGTTGGTTGGTTGATTACTCGAACTCGGTAACGGCTGAGCCTCAATAAATGCAGCACTCGTAAATGAAAGTGGCGCATCAAATAAAGCTAATACCGCTAATAATACCGCTTTGTTTTGCTGGTTTTCAGTAATCACTAACTGCGCATAACGGTCTGTGACGAGCTTTTTGCCATTGAGTTGCACTAAAAAACGATTAATCGGTTGTATCGATAACCTTTGTTGTTGCATGTCTCCATCAACTTGTTGGCGTATATAAAAACTAAGTTGTGACAAATCATCATTTTGTGCCACAACATTCACTTTTAATCGCGGTTGCTGGTTCAACTCTGACTGACGACTATTAATGCTGACATGATTGACTTGCGCTAACGCTTGTTGAGCATTAACACATAATCCGAATACCAAGAATAAGACCCTATAAAGTCTTTTACGCATAACACTTACCCTATCTCTTTGATGACACTTAGAGGTAAACTGATCCACAATCCCTAATAGAATTGAAAAATGTGAAACCCTATGCCCGTGTTTGTTGAAGTCGCCTTACCCGTCCCATTACGCCAAAATTTTAGTTACCGCGTAAAAGACGAACAGCAAACAACACTGCAAATTGGGTTGCGCGTTAAAGTGCCGTTTGGGCGCCAACAACTCATAGGGTTAATCACCGCAATCACCGACACTTGTGATTTAGCACCGCAACAAATTAAATCTGTTACAACCGTGCTAGATGATGCCCCATTACTGCCCGACTCGCTATATAAATTAACGCTTTGGGCGGCAAGATATTACTTTACTTCGCAAGGTCAAATGCTCAGCCAGGCCCTTCCCGTCGCCCTGCGTAAAGGCCTCGATGCTACACCACAAGCCATGGTTGAATATCATTTAAGCGAACAAGGTCGCCAAGCAGACTCAAGTGTTCTTAAACGCGCTCCAGCACAAAAAAAACTGTTCGATTTATTGCTGGAAAACCCGCTAACTCAAGATGAATTTACCACCCAAGCATTAAGTAAATCTGCGCTTAAAGCATTGCAAGATAAGCAATGGATTGAACAAAAAAGTGCAGTCATTACTCACGACTTAAGCTGGCGTCAGCACCTCATCATGAACGAGTCGCCACACAAATTAAATAAACAGCAAGCCGTAGCGGTTTCTGTACTCACACAACAACAACAACAAGGGTTTCATTGCACCTTACTAGAAGGGATTACGGGATCAGGTAAAACCGAAGTCTATTTAACCTTACTCGAAACCATTTTAAAACAAGGCAAACAAGCGCTTATTTTAGTGCCCGAAATCGGCTTAACCCCACAAACTATCAATCGCTTTAAACGCCGGTTTGAAGTCAAAGTGGCGGTGATTCATTCAGGATTGACCGACAATCAACGGCTTGAAGCCTGGCGACAAGCACGCGTTGGTGAAGCGGCGATAATTATTGGCACTCGTTCGGCGTTGTTCACCCCCATGGCGTTTCCTGGTCTTATTATTTTAGACGAAGAACACGACAGCAGCTTTAAGCAGCAAGAAGGTGTGCGCTACCACGCCCGAGATCTAGCCGTAATGCGCGGGCATTTAGAAGATATTCAAGTGGTGCTTGGTTCTGCTACACCCTCACTTGAAACCCTACAAAATGCGTTGTCTGGCCGTTATCATCACCTTGAATTAAGCGAGCGCGCGGGAGCTGCACAAAAAGTCAAACAAGGCATCATCGACATTACCTCGCAGCCCTTAAAAGCCGGCATGTCAGCCTCGTTAATTAACGAAATGCGCATGCACCTTGATGCAGGCAACCAAGTATTACTGTTTTTAAACCGTCGCGGCTTTGCCCCTGCGTTGTTGTGCCACGAATGCGGCCATTTACATGAATGTGACCGTTGCGATGCTTTTTTTACTGTGCATCAAGGTTTAAACGAAATTTGCTGTCACCACTGCGGTAATCAATATGCTATCCCTAAACAATGTCACGAATGCGGTAGCACCATGTTAATGGGACATGGTTTAGGCACTGAACAACTCGAGCAAGAGTTAATTAAGCTTTTTCCTAAACATCCGGTTGTGCGTATCGACCGCGACACCACTCGGCGCAAAGGCTCCCTTGAGCAACAATTACAAGGGATTTACATGGGAAAATATAAAATTCTGGTTGGCACCCAAATGCTGGCTAAAGGGCATCACTTTCCCGATGTGACTTTAGTGGGGTTATTGGATGTTGACGGTGCGTTATTCAGTGCCGATTTTCGGGCGCCTGAGCGTTTTGGTCAGCTATACACTCAAGTATCTGGCCGTGCTGGTCGCGCCGACAAGCCTGGCAAAGTCCTGCTGCAAACCCACCAAAGTGACAACCCTATTTTGCGCGATTTGCTACAACGGGGTTACGGCGAATTTGCCCGAAGCCAGTTAACTGAGCGCCAACAAGCACTATTGCCACCCGCATGGCACATGGTGTTAATTAGAGCGGAAGCGCATTTAGCACAAGACGCGGACGCTTTTTTAGCCCAAATAAGTCAACTTATTCCGCAAGATAAAGATCTTGAAATTATAGGCCCCATACCTGCACCATTAGATCGTAAAGCAGGAAAATATCGACGCCAATTAATGCTACAAGCCAAAAGCAGGAATCGATTACAAAGCGTATTTGAACATGTATTAACTCAAATTGAACAACTACCTGAGGGTAAACGCTGCCGCTGGACCATAGATAGAGATCCGCAAGATTTAATGTAAACCACGTTATAACTGGCAATCGACTACACGAATATGGGTAATACACTTCAGATAAATTGCTATTCAAGTTTAATTAAACAAAAAAACCAATATTTCCGCTAAAGCAGATAGCAATTTCACCCCATAAACGGCTAAAATACGCGGTTCCGTCATGTCATTCATTTAACGAATTAGTGCAAGCAAACGCCCATGAAATCACATATTGAATCTTTACTAGAACAAACCCTCGAATCTTTTAAACAGCAAGGTATTGTGCCTGCTGATTTTCAAGCGCGCATTCAGGTCGATCGCACTAAAGATAAAAGTCATGGTGACTTAGCGACTAACCTTGCAATGATGCTGACCAAAGTCGCGAAGAAAAACCCACGCGAATTAGCCCAACTGATTATCGACACCTTACCTGCATCATCTCACGTTGCTAAAGTCGAAATTGCTGGCCCAGGGTTTATTAACTTTTTTATCGACGACAATGCATTAGCAGATCAGCTACAACAAGCATTAAACGATGACCACTTAGGCGTGACCTTACCGACTAAGCAAACTATTGTTGTCGATTATTCATCGCCAAACCTAGCTAAAGAAATGCACGTAGGTCACTTACGCTCAACCATTATTGGTGACAGCGTGGTCCGTGCACTTGAGTTTTTAGGCCATCACGTGATCCGTCAAAATCACGTTGGCGACTGGGGCACGCAATTCGGTATGCTATTGGCATACATGGAAGAGTTACGCGCAGCCAATGGCGAACAAGCCAAAATGGAATTGTCTGACCTAGAAAGTTTTTACCGTGCAGCCAAAGTACGCTTTGACGAATCGACAGAATTTGCCACCCGTTCACGTCAGTTAGTGGTTGCCTTGCAATCGGGCGATGAATACTGCAATAAGCTTTGGCGTGAGTTTAACGACATTTCACTCAACCACTGTCATGATGTCTATAAGCGTTTAGGTGTGAGTCTAACTCGCGCTGATGTTCACGGCGAAAGTGCTTATAACGCAGACCTTGCTCAAGTGGTTAAAGATTTAGATGCCCAAGGTTTATTAACCGAAAGTAACGGCGCTAAAGTGGTATTCCAGGAAGAGTTTCGCACCAAAGAAGGCGAGCCATTACCGGTTATTATTCAAAAAGCAGACGGCGGCTACTTATATGCCACCTCTGATTTAGCCGCCATGCGTTACCGCTCAAACGTACTTAAAGCCGACCGCGCGCTGTACTTTGTCGACTTACGCCAGGCGCTGCATTTCCAACAAGTATTTAATCTTGCCAAACTCGCTAAATTTGTACGTGCAGACATGTCACTAGAGCACACTGGCTTTGGCACTATGAACGGCGAAGATGGTCGTCCATTTAAAACCCGTTCAGGCGGTGTCGTTAAACTAGTCGACTTATTAGATGAAGCTAATGTGCGTGCACTTGAACTTGTTCGCAGCAAAAATCCAGACATGGACGAAGCTACACTCACTGAAATCGCCCGCGTAGTCGGGATCAGCGCAGTTAAATACGCTGATTTATCTAAAAACCGCACCAGCGATTACATTTTCAGCTTTGAGCAAATGCTAAGCTTTGAAGGCAATACCGCCCCATACCTACTGTATGCGTATACTCGCGTAGCCGGTATTTTTAAACGTGCTGAAGACATCGATTTAAGCCAGGCTAAAATCGTTCTTGAACACGAAAAAGAAAAAGATTTAGGCACCAAGTTAGCCCAGTTTGGTGAAGTGCTTACCCGCATGACAGACAAAGGCTTACCACATGTACTGTGTGGTTACCTGTATGAACTTGCGAGCGAGTTTTCAAGCTTTTACGAAGCCTGCCCAGTTTTAGCGGCAGACACGGAAGCGCAAAAACAAAGCCGTTTATTGTTATCGCAATTAACCGCTAATACGCTAAAAACCGGCTTGTCATTGCTTGGCATTGAAACTTTAGAGCGGATGTAATCATGAGTCGCGACTACGCAAACCGCAAACCCAGAGCAAGTAAACCGAACAAAAGCCGTGCGCCAAAGCGTAAAAAAGCACCTGCGCGTAGCTTTCCGTATTTGCCTGTATTTGTTGTGTTAGCGCTTGTTGCCGGCTTTGGCTATTTTTTATGGTCGATAAATGGCAGCTCAGAAACTCAAGTCACTGAACCTGCACAGCAACCAAAAAAGAAAATCGTACAAGCTGAAACTAAAACTAAAGCTGCGCCAACACCGGCAGCCAAAAAAGTGGTTAAGCCAGATCCAAATGCATTACCGCCTAAGCCACAAGAGAAATGGACCTACCTTGAAGAGCTAGAAAACAAAGAAGTTGAAATTGATCTGCCCTCAACCGGTGTGGTGTCCAGTGGTATTTATCAAATGCAGTGCGGCTCGTTTAGACAAGAGTCACAGGCCAATCAAATGAAAGCCCGTATTGCCTTTCAAGGTATGGAAGCACAAGTTCGTCGCAGTGAAGGCACTAATGGTATTTGGTACCGCGTAGTATTAGGTCCGTTCCCGAACAAACGCGAAGCTGAAACCAACCGCCATAAAATGCAAAAGTCAGGCATTAACACCTGCCAAATTTGGTTATGGCAATAGCACTAATCAGGCTCTAAACGCGATAAACATTCATCAGCCCTGTTCACTCGAACGGGGCTTTTTTTATACTGTCCTTGATATCTATCATTTTGACCCCATATCCAATTTAATCATGAATCAACAATTGCATTCGTTGATGCATTTAAAGAGGATTTACCGTGACTACTATCGTATCCGTACGCCGCAACAATCAAGTTGTCATCGCTGGTGATGGCCAAGTTTCTTTAGGCAATACCGTCATGAAAGGCAACGCGCGTAAAGTGCGTCGTTTGTATCATAATAAGGTATTAGCCGGTTTTGCTGGCGGTACTGCCGATGCATTTACTCTTTTTGAGCGCTTTGAAGCCAAGCTCGAAATGCATCAAGGCCATTTATTAAAATCAGCCGTAGAGCTTGCCAAAGATTGGCGCAGTGACAAAATGCTCCGCAAACTCGAAGCGATGTTGGTGGTAGCTGACACTGAATCATCATTAATTATTACCGGTAACGGTGATGTGGTTCAGCCAGAACATGACCTTATTGCCATTGGCTCTGGCGGAAACTATGCCCATGCAGCTGCCTTAGCATTGCTGCAAAATACCGAGTTAAGTGCAGAAGATATTGCCGAAAAATCGTTAACGATTGCTGGCGATATATGTGTGTTTACCAACCAATTTAAAACCATCGAAAAGTTAGACTACTAATTCGAGCGTAAATAAAGGAACCGTTATGTCTGAGATGACACCTCGTGAAATTGTTCACGAACTAGATGCACATATTATCGGCCAACAAAATGCTAAACGCTCGGTTGCAGTCGCACTTCGTAATAGATGGCGTCGTATGCAATTAGAACCTGCACTTCGCCAAGAAGTCACCCCAAAAAATATTTTAATGATTGGCCCAACCGGTGTCGGTAAAACCGAAATTGCCCGTCGTTTAGCTAAGCTAGCGAACGCGCCTTTCATTAAAGTCGAAGCGACTAAATTTACCGAAGTGGGCTATGTCGGTAAAGAAGTTGAGCAAATCATCCGTGATTTAACAGACTCTGCGGTTAAAATGACCCGCGAGCTGCAAATGAAAAAATGCCGTCATCGTGCAGAAGAAATGGCCGAAGAGCGCATTTTAGATGCCTTATTGCCTAAGGTAAAAGATGACTGGGAAACAGAGAAAAAAGATGAGTCGAACACCCGCCAAATTTTCCGTAAAAAACTACGTGAAGGTCAGCTAGACGACAAAGAAATCGAAATTGATATTGCGGCACCGCAAATTGGCGTTGAAATCATGGCTCCTCCAGGCATGGAAGAAATGACCAATCAGCTACAAGGGTTATTCCAAAATTTAGGCCAAAGCACGTCTAAACGCAAAAAGCTTAAAATTAAAGATGCCTACAAGCAGTTAGTTGAAGACGAAGCCGCAAAGCTGGTCAATCAAGAAGACCTAAAAGAGCAAGCTATCGAATTAGTTGAACAAAATGGCATTGTGTTTTTAGACGAAATCGACAAAATCTGTAAGCGCGGCGAAAGCTCAGGCCCAGATGTGTCACGTGAAGGTGTACAACGTGATTTACTGCCTTTAGTTGAAGGTTGTACTGTTACCACTAAACACGGCATGGTAAAAACTGACCATATTTTGTTTATTGCTTCTGGTGCATTCCAGATGTCTAAACCGTCTGATTTAATCCCCGAGCTTCAAGGTCGTTTACCGATCCGTGTTGAATTAGACGCCCTTACAGCAGCCGACTTTAAACGTATTCTAACAGAGCCATTTGCATCACTCACTGAACAGAGTATTGCATTAATGAACACTGAAGGTGTAACCATAGAGTTTACAGAATCTGGCATTGATCGCATTGCAGAAGCCGCATGGCAGGTTAACGAGCGCACTGAAAACATCGGTGCACGTCGTTTACATACTGTGATGGAAAAGCTGATGGAAGAGATTTCTTACGATGCCTCTGAAAAATCAGGCTCTACCTTTGTCATTGACGCACAATACGTTAACGACCACCTTGATACCTTGGTACAAGATGAAGATTTAAGCCGCTTTATTTTATAAGCACGCGGTAAACGGGTGACACTTGTCGGTTTGTTACCAACGAGGGTAACGTGAATGTGTTGATACGAATCGACATCACGAATGCAGGTTCAAACAATAGGATTAACAGCAAAGTCGCGTATGATGATAATCTGCGATTTAGCGTTAATCCTTTTTTTTATAGGTATTCCCATGACCCAATCAACGCCTACTGTTAGCGGCATTAAACTGAAGCGTCAATCTAAGTTATTAGAAGTCACTTTTGATAACGGCCAAACCTACAACATCAGTTGTGAAATGCTCCGCGTATTCTCCCCGTCTGCTGAAGTACAGCGTCATGGTGACCCAATATTGGTCACTCATAAGAAAGCCGTTAATATCAAGGCTCTTGAACCTGTTGGACATTATGCGGTAAAAATCACTTTTGATGATGGCCATGATACAGGTTTATATTCTTGGCAGGTGCTATATAACTTATGCAGTAATCAAACTGAATTATGGCAACAGTATTTAGCCAGATTGCGGGCAGAGAAAGGTTCACGAGAACCACTGATTGATATGAATATTAAGTATTCGTGATGACGGTACGTTTTAACGATAGACGTTTATTTCAACACTATATTTGCATAAATTTACTCATCGCGATCAGCAATTGACACTCAAACGATTATGCTTAGTCATCGTCTTCACTCGTATCGAGGTGTGTATGAAACAGTCAATTCAATTTCCGATGATTAAAGTTATATTGATCGGATTAGCAATTATAAGCTTGAGTGCTTGTGCACCACGAGCTCATCATGGACACGCAAAAGCGCCTACTAATAAAACGACGGTAACTAAAGTGGTCGTTGTTAAACCAGCGGCATATCGCGTCGTTAATGTTAATAACGTTCATCAAAAGGATGTTGTTATCATTCTAAAGCGTTAAATTACTCGACTATAAGTGCCAGCTATTTTGCTGGCATTGTTGAATGATGGGTATGGTTAATTATCGATGAATATTTTTAACAATGGCCTGCGGCCACTAACGTCGTGGCGCTTCGCCCACACCAGACTAAGAGGAAACCAACGGCTGTTCCCTCTTAGAACTCCCAGCCGCCCCGCAACATTTTCAAACTGCGAAAAGGTCGCAATGGGGATTTATCTAACTTTTAACGTCGTTTGTAATCGGCTTCGGCCTTATTCGAAAATGCTAACGCTTCCGATGGTACATCCTGTACCGCGAAAGCTAGCCTGACGTCCTGTCAGGCTCACGCTATTTTCTTCAACGTCCTCAAGTTCAGAGTTGAATTTGTATATTTTCAGTTAAACAAACTCATTTCAACGCCAAAGCTTGTTATCTCTAATTGCCAATATCATAATATATTTAATGATTTAACTCATTGATAGCTTAAAACGGTATTGAAAGGTGTGTTATGGAAACAATGTTAACTAAGGCAGCAAAAAATTTCCTGTCGAAATTCGAAGAATTAATATCAACAAGTAATTGGCCTTATTTTTACTATGAATGGGCGATACTTTTGCGCATCAGGGATAAACAGTTCATTCAATCCAAAATTCATGATGAATCACATAACTACCCAAAGGTGCATCAAATTCTGCAGGCTATAAAAACGTCGATAGAACAACCAAATGAAAAACTCTACCCAGAAGTACTGCAAGAGTGGATCAATGATATGTCTAAGCTTTGTCTTGAGGTTCGAAATAGAAATAATGAGTTTAATATTAAACACTTGATGAAACGGTTAGAGGAAGGAGGACACTACAGTCAAGATGTCCCAAAATACTATCAACTATGTGTGGAGGGGTTCAGAAAGGTGGGTCGTATTTGCGAGATGTATCCGTCAGGATCTTCAATCATAATCAAAGCTGCTGACTTCGGTTCCCACCTATCCGCCAGAGGGGGAATGAGCGATTCACAATACCTACAAAAATTACTTGATATGGATGTAGAAAATCTCACAAAGAAAGCTATTCAGCTCATTCACCTCGCAGCAAATCAAAAAGAGAGTAAGACATTAGAGTTCAAGTCTTCCTTCGTTTATGACATAAAGGAAAATCGACAGAATAAATTACTAAAAAAGGAATGCACCAAGACTATAGCGAGCTTCCTCAACTCACTCGGAGGTATATTGCTCGTGGGTGTCGACGACAAAGGAAAAATACTTGGACTAGCGAAAGACATAGAATACTCGAATAATAATGACGATGAATTTATTCTAAGCTTCAAAGACGCTGTGAAGAATTCTTTAGGTGTTAGTGTGTCAAATAATGTTGATTGGTCATTAGAGGATGTTGGTGGGTGTAAAAAAGTACTTATAGTAGAAGTAAAACCAGCGACCTTCCCCTGCTGGCATGGCAAGGAATTTTTCGTAAGAAATAATCCTTCAAGTGATAGAGTTTTGTCAGAACAAGATTTTAACAAATACACAAGTAGCAGATTTGATAGTTCTAGTGAGTACTTCGGAGTGCTAGATTAAAAAAATCTTTTTACACCATTGCCATATTAATATTTTTTCTTAACGTTTACTCTCCAAAACAAGCTCCCAACTACCTGATTTAATAAAACAAAAATGCCAGCATCTCTGCTGGCATTTTTAATTCAACGATTAACTAGTTCAAGCTTATAGCGCGGTTTGGAAAATCACGCTGTCGGCTTTCTTAGTGTAAGAGTCGATTTGATCGAAGTTCAAGTAACGGTAAGTGTCAGCTGCAGTTGCATCTAACTCTTTAGCGTAGTTTTGATACTCTTCCACTGAAGGTAAACGACCTAACAAGGCTGCTACAGCGGCTAGCTCAGCTGATGCTAAGTAGACGTTTGCGCCAGTACCTAAACGGTTAGGGAAGTTACGTGTTGAAGTAGAAACAACCGTAGCACCTTCAGCAACACGTGCTTGGTTACCCATACATAGAGAACAACCAGGGATCTCGATACGAGCACCGACACGGCCGAAGATTGAATAGTAACCTTCTTCCGTTAACTGGTCGCGGTCCATCTTAGTCGGTGGCGCAATCCATAAACGTGTTGGCAGTGTTTTAGCAAACTTGTCTAACATCTTACCGGTGGCACGGAAGTGACCGATGTTTGTCATACAAGAACCCACGAACACTTCGTCAATCTTAGTTTGAGCAACGCTTGATAATAGTACTGCATCATCAGGATCGTTTGGTGCACAAAGGATTGGCTCTTTGATATCGTTTAAGTCAATTTCGATAATTTCAGCATATTCTGCATCTTTATCGGCTTCCATCAACTCAGGGTTAGCAATCCACTCTTGCATAGCGGTAATACGACGTTCAATCGTACGACGATCGCCATAACCTTCACTGATCATCCACTTTAACATCACGATGTTAGAGTTTAAGTATTCAATGATTGGCTCTTTGTCTAGCTTAATAGTACAGCCAGCTGCGCTACGTTCTGCTGATGCGTCAGACAGTTCGAATGCTTGCTCAACTTTCAGTTTTTCAAGACCTTCGATTTCTAATACGCGACCAGAGAAAGCATTGATTTTGCCTTTTTTCTCAACGGTCAATAAGCCAAGTTCGATAGCTTTAAGCGGAATAGCATGTACAAGATCACGCAAGGTGATGCCTGGCTGCATTGTGCCTTTAAAGCGAACCAAAATTGACTCTGGCATATCAAGAGGCATTACACCTGTTGCAGCAGCAAATGCCACTAGACCAGAACCCGCTGGGAACGAAATACCAATTGGGAAACGAGTATGCGAGTCACCACCAGTACCTACGGTATCAGGCAGTAGCATACGGTTTAACCAAGAGTGAATAACACCATCACCTGGACGTAATGCTACGCCGCCACGGTTCATGATGAAGTCTGGTAATGTGTGGTGCGTGTCAACGTCAACTGGCTTTGGATAAGCCGCTGTGTGACAGAATGACTGCATGGTTAAATCAGCACTAAACCCTAAACAGGCTAAGTCTTTTAACTCATCACGTGTCATTGGACCGGTAGTATCTTGCGAGCCCACTGAGGTCATCTTAGGTTCGCAGTACTGGCCAGGACGAATACCTTTCACGCCACATGCTTTACCCACCATTTTCTGTGCAAGGGTAAAGCCCTTGTTAGTCACAACAACATCTTGTGGACGTACGAATACGTCTGACGCTGGTAACCCTAAGGTTTCACGTGCACGGTCAGTTAAGCCACGACCGATGATCAATGGAATACGACCACCAGCACGAACTTCGTCTAACAATACGTCAGTTTTTAGTTCGAACGTAGAGATAACTTCGTCAGTACCGCCACGCTTAACTTCGCCAGTGTATGGATAAATGTCAATGACATCGCCCATTTCCATTTTATCAACGTTTAGCTCAATCGGTAATGCACCGGCATCTTCCATGGTGTTGAAGAAAATCGGTGCAATTTTATTACCTAAACAGAAACCACCCGCACGCTTGTTAGGCACATTAGGGATATCATCGCCCATGAACCACAATACAGAGTTAGTCGCTGATTTACGTGAAGAACCGGTACCAACAACGTCACCCACGTAAACTAATGGATGACCTTTAGTTTTAAGCGCTTCGATTTCTTTAATTGGACCCACTTCGCCAGACACGTCAGGTACGATACCGTCACGGGCGTTTTTCAGCATAGCAAGTGCATGCAATGGGATATCTGGACGAGACCATGCATCTGGTGCAGGTGACAGGTCATCAGTGTTGGTTTCGCCAGCCACTTTAAATACCGTTAACGTCACTTTGTCAGCAAGCTTTGGACGGTTTAAGAACCAATCTGCATTTGCCCAAGCTTCAACAACTTGTTTAGCCGACTCATTGCCAGCTTGCATTTTCTCTACCACGTCGTGGTAAGAATCAAACATCAACAACGTGTTTGATAATGCTTTTACTGATAAGGCTGCTAATGCTGGGTTGTCTAACTGAGCGATTAACGGCTCGATGTTATAACCGCCCTGCATAGTACCGAGTAATTCAACGGCACGTTCAGCTGATAATATAGGTGATTTTACAGTGCCTTTGGCCACTGCATCTAAGAATGCCGCTTTCACGTAGGCAGCTTCATCAACACCTGGTGGAATACGGTTTTCTAATAAGTCGAGGATTAACGCCTCTTCACCCGCAGGTGGAGTCTCAACTAATTTTACTAATTCAGCCACTTGTTGTGCATCTAATGGCTTAGGGACTACACCCTCTGCAGCACGCTCTGCGACGTGTTTACGATATGCTTCTAGCACGGCAACATTCCTCTTTGTTTGACGCCTGACGGCGAAACTCAACGCACACACTGTTACGCTGATAATTCCACAGGTTCGGGCTTGAAATCCGACATTCAGTATACTACAGCTTTATAAAAGTATGAATCAGCTCACACTGTTAGAGGCATGAAATCAACTCGATTTATCTAGCTAACAATCAATTTAATCGCTTCGTGAATAAATTTAAATTAGACAATAGTTTGAAACGAGCTAAAAAACATTTTAATACATCATGTTATGCCACACCCACCGATTAAACTGTGAGCAAAAAAATATCGACTTTTTATGATGAAATATTTTTTAAAAAGTCTGTTTTGATTGTACCTAAACACTAACATCGCGATAATTAGCCGCAAAGTGAATACCTTTAAGGAGTCAATGCAGTGTCTACCCAAATAAAAGCGGTTATTTTTGATATGGATGGAATTTTAATCGATTCTGAACCCGCTTGGCAGTTAGCCGAACAAACGGTATTAAACAGCTTTGGACTTAACTTGACCCTTGAAGAGGTTGAGCAAACCACAGGACTGCGGATTGACCAGGTTGTAAGTTATTGGTACCAGCGTTATCCATGGCCAAATTATGATAATACTGCCGCAGCAAATAAAATTGTTAATGAAGTCATTGCGCAGATCAATACCACAGGCAAACCAATGCAAGGCGTGATTGAGTCACTCGAAGCGTGCAAACGACTTGGCCTTAAAATCGGTTTAGCAACATCGTCGTCATCGCGAATTATTCACGCCGTGCTCGATAAGCTCGCCATTGGCCATTATTTTGAAGCTCTCGAATCTGCTGAAAATTTAGCTTACGGTAAGCCGCATCCTGAAGTGTATTTAAATTGTGCTAACGCGCTCGGTATTGCGCCAAGCCAATGCATTGCCATTGAAGACTCGTTTAATGGCTTAATTGCAGCCCGAGCAGCAACGATGCAAACCGTTGCTATTCCGGCGCCACATACGGTTAACCAAGCAAAATGGGTAATTGCCCATCATAAGCTAGCTCACGCAGGATTATTACCCGCGCTGCTAGGGGCCTAGGCCGCTTCGCGGAGAGTGCACTTCGCTTCTAGGGCGGACTTCGTCCTGCTAGGAACAACTTCGCTGCTAAGATTTTATAGCCTCTAGCAGCGAAGCGCTCTAGCCACTAGGCTTTTTAGCTCGTAAGCCTCTAGGCTTTTGGCTTAGATAGACAGCTTAAAAGTTTTTGCCTAAAAACAGATAAAATGCGGTATCACCTCGGTCTGACACCCCTAAACCAAGTGCTGCCGGGCCCCAATCAGTATCCGTTCCTAAATACAGACTGCTGGCATAAATAAGATCGTTTATATTCATTTCACTGCGTTCAAACCACACATTACCGCCTTCTAAACTGGCACCTAAATACAAAGGTAAATCGGTAATCAGTACATCACGGCCTAGGTCATATTGGTAAATAACGGCACTGAATATTTTATGCGCGCCCACCAGCGTGTCTTTACGGTAACCCGATAAATTTAAAAAACCACCGAGTTCAGCAACGTGTAGAGTGAAGTTACCGTCATTTTGGGTGGTTGCCAGTTCAATTTTACCCACAATGGCATGATTACCCAGCTTTAACGCGCCTTTCCAGTCGGCTTCAAATTGCCAGGCCAAATCGTCACTAAAAGTATTATCTGAACTTGTAGCGCCACTATACG
This sequence comes from Shewanella sp. MF05956, assembly GCF_059758055.1. NCBI lineage: Bacteria > Pseudomonadati > Pseudomonadota > Gammaproteobacteria > Alteromonadales > Shewanellaceae > Shewanella > Shewanella sp. MF05956. Next base: position 188,149 of record NZ_JCAYNV010000011.1, read on the forward strand.
ACTCATCCCTTAGGTAACTGGTAAAGGTAAAGCGATTACCATCTGTAGGGAAACTAATACTGTTTAACGTATCATAAGTGACTTTTAAGTAGGCACCGGTTGAATGGTAATTGATTGAGTTTTGCGCGCCAACTTCACTTTTTACCTGACCATTTTCACCGACAAAACCTAACTCTATCACGCCATCAGAATCATAATTATAACCAAGACCCAGCTCTAATTGAGCCACGTTATTTTCCAGTAATAAATAGCTGCTGTCTTGATCCACTAAGTCCCAGTCACGCATTTGATATTGTAAGCGTGACAGGCTATAAAATGTTTGGTCTCGATCAAGTGGTTGATAAAACTCAGTGGCCACTAACTTACGGTAGCCTAGCTCAATTTCATTACGCCATTCTCCCCCCATTTGGGTTAAATCGGTCATGGTGTAAGCTAAACTCAGAGTAATGGCGGAATCTAAACTAAAGTCATCTTCCCAGTTAAAACCGGCTTGAAAATAATTAGGCCCCCACGACTTGGCGCGAGTAGTAATGGTGATAATCCGGCCTTTTTCAACGTCTTCAAATTCTGCATCAACACGTTCAAATTTATTTAAGGCATAGACTCGATTTAGGGCGGCAGTTAAATCATCTTTAGTCAGTACATCGCCTTTTTTAATGTCTAGACGCTCACGCAATAGTTTTTCACTAACTTTAGATTGGTTATCAAAAGCAATTTTATAAATCGGCTTTTTAAGCGGGTCACGCCACAATAAACTTTGTTGCTGTTTATTGGTTTGATAAGCTAAATATGCGGGTTCTTTTATGCCCAGCGTCTTGAGTTTTTCAAGTTGAATATTGGCAGCATCTTCGCCCAATTTTAATGCTAATGGCATAATTGAAAAATCAGTAGTGCTTAATACATCAATGGCTGGACGAATTAAAATATCACGCTCTGTTAATAAGGTTTTTTGGCGGGCTGTGCTGGCTTGAGTCAAAATGGTCGAGAGTTGTTCTAACACCGCAACGGTACTGTCTAATCTATCTTGGCCAACTAAGGGTGAACCAATATCAACAGCAATGACAATATCAGCGCCCATAGCTTTGACCACATCAACCGGCATGTTGTTTGCGATGCCACCATCAACCAATAAACGACCATCAATAATGGCCGGTTGAAGCGCACCTGGTACGGTTGCCGAGGCTTGCATCGCTTGCACCACACTGCCACTGGATAATACTACCGCCTCGCTTGTGGCTAAGTCGGTTGCCACTGCACGGTAGGGAATAGCGAGATCGTCAAAGTCACCAAATTGTTCCACTAAGTCAGTTGAATGCCTTAACAATAACGACATACTTTGGCCACGCAATAAGCCGCTTGGCGAGGTTAAGCTGTTGTCGTTATAACCCACCGTTAATGGAATATTGAATTGGTCGCGTTGTTGCTTATCGCGGTAGCTTAAACTCTCTCGAGGAATGGTGTCAGAATAGCCTTTTGACCATTCGCCGTTAAGCATGATTTTTTCTATTTGGTCTGCGCTATAGCCTAATGCATACATGCCAGCAACATAGGCACCAATACTGGTTCCAGCAATGTAGTCGACAGGGATATGGTGCTTTTCAAGCACCTTTAACACACCAATATGCGCGGTTCCTTTTGCGCCACCACCACTGAGCACGAGGCCAATAGTGGGTCTTTCTTTTGCTGTTTTAGGTGCTGCGATTGCGGGTTGTAATACCACACTAAAGCAGAGAACACTCAGCAAAAACCAGCTTAGCTGATTAAGGCGCAAAATTGTTTGCATAAATCATTCCGCAATTAAGTAAAAACAACGCATTCTAACAACATTTAACCAATACCCAAACTAATTGACTCTGGCTAAGTCATTAATATGACTTATTGAAATAGGCATCATTCAATGGCTATTGATATTGCTTCATATGTTGTTCAAGTTCGGCTTTGGGCATAGGTTTCGCAAAGTAATACCCCTGAATAATATGGCAGCCACGTTGAACGACTTGAGCGAGTTGCTCAGGCGTTTCAACACCTTCTGCAATAACCTCTAACGATAAGTTGCGAGCCAATTCAATGATACTGCTCACAATCGCCTGGTCGGCCTGATTGTGGTCTATGTGGATTAAAAATGAGCGATCAATTTTAAGTGTGTTGACTTTAAATGAGCGTAAATATGCCAATGACGAATAACCTGTACCAAAATCGTCAATGGCGACATCGATACCGAGTTGTTTTAATGCCAATAAGTGCTGGGTGGCTATGTCGATTTCTTTCATTAACACCCCTTCAGTAATTTCGACCGACAAGCATTTGGCTGGCATACCCGTTTGATGGAGTGTTGCGGTTAAAAAATCAATAAAATCAGGTTGTCTAAAATGCATGGCAGACACGTTAACCGACACCAGCAAATCTTGCTGCACATCACGACACCAGCGCGCACCATCAATACAGGCTTGAGTTAATACCCAGCGGTCAATTTCAACGATTAACCCACACGACTCAGCAATGCCGATAAACACATCAGGACGCACCAAACCATCTACTGGGTGATGCCAACGAATTAACGCCTCTACCCCAGCAAGACGGTTCTGCTCAACATTAACTTGTGGTTGGTAGTGGATTTCAAACTCGTTACAGGCAATGGCTTTATGTAAGTCAGCCTCTAAGCGTAAATGGTAGAGTGCTTCTGCATTTCGCTCAGCCGAGTAATATTGGAAATTACCGCGTCCTTCATCTTTGGCGTGATACATCGCCAAATCAGCATTTTTTATCAGCGTTTCAGGCGTTTGATCATCACCGGACCAGATACTAATGCCAATACTGGTCGAGATAAAAAACTCTCGGCCATAGAGTTTAAACGGCATTTCTATTTGCTGTAGTAGCTGTTTAGCAATGTGGTTTATGGTGTCGATATCTTTAGCATCACGCAGTAAAATGACAAACTCATCGCCACCAAAACGGCACAACAAATGCTCTTCAGATAAACACCCTTGCAACCTGTTAGCCGCCTCTACCAGTAACGCATCGCCCATACTATGGCCATAGGAGTCATTCACATGTTTGAAGCGGTCGAGATCTAAAAATAATAATGCTAGTGTTTCGCTATGCTGTTTTGCGGTGTCAATCACTTGCCCTAGGCGACGAGAGAACATAGACCGATTAGCAAGTCCGGTGAGCATGTCATTATTTGCCAGGCGACGAAGATGCTGCTCATTGTGTTTACGCTCTGTAATATCGGAAAACACCACCACATAATGTAATGATTGAGCATTGGTCATGGTGGATACATTCATCCACACCGGACAACGGCTACCGTCAATACAGTAAAACTCACTTTCACCAGTCCAAAAACGTTCTTTATCAAACACATCTTCCATGTCAAAAGGTTCAACGGTTGTTGCGACCAAATCGACAAAGGGTTTACCGGCTAAATCTCGTTTATGCGCCGCCAAAATTAAGTTTGCCGCCGCATTACTGATTTTAATGTCCTTATTGGCATCTAAAATCAACATACCCTCAGATGTATTTTCAAATGCTTGAGCGAGTAAATTAGCTTCACTTTCAAGCATTTTCTGCTGGGTAATGTCTGTGTACATGCCTGCAGCATGGATTAACTTTTGCCCATTAGAGGAAACCTCAAGTGACCGACCTTTAATGCGTAACCAGTGCCATTGTTTATCCTGTGAGTGTTGATAGCGATATTCGACATCGAGCATGTCGGTTTTACCTGTGACTAAATCACTCCAGGCCTCTTTGAGGTGAGTCATGTCGTCGTGATGCACTGGAATATCTTGCAACTGAATTTTTAAAAACTGCATCGGACCCAGTACACCGCCACGATTATCGAGTGACAATATTTGGGTATTGCTATGCCACTCCCACAGATCAGAATCACTGCCTTTTAAGGCTTGTTGTAAACGCTCGTCACTTTGCACTAATGCAGCATTGATTTGCTTAAAACGGTTAACTTGTCGTTGCCTAATGAGTAACAACATCACGGCTAGCAATAATGCGGCAAATAGTAGCGCACCTTTAAATTGTTGAGACTTCCACCAAAACTGTTTTACCGAAAAAACATACTGAAAAGGTTCACTTGACCATACACCGTTGCGTTTGTATAAAAGTTCTAAGGTGTAATCGCCCGCACTCAAACCGGTCACGTTGATCTGTGATTGTCCCTCCAGTAATACATAATTGCCCGCTTCAGCCCCCTCTTTGACTAATCGATACTGCAATGTCATTGGGGTATCGTCTAAATAATCCGAAATAGAGATATGAAAACTAATCAAGCTAGCGCCAGGGTCGACTTGACGTAACTGGCTAGGGATTAAATACACTGCGGTGGTGTCATCGTAAAAGACTGACACTGATTCAAGAATAACTTTGTCGTTAATTGTTCGAGAGGATAATTTATCTAAATCAATCAGCATGACTCCGTCGGGGGTGCCGATAAAAAAACCTTTGCTAGGATCGTAAAACTTGGCAGCTTCATTAAACTCATCAGAAATAAAACCATCTTTGTGGCTGAACGAACTCACTTTTCCGGTTTCTCTATTGATTTTAATCAGCGCGCTCGCACAACCTACAATATTATCAGTTGCGGACTGCTGTAAAAAATACACCACTTTACAATCAATTTTCCATTGTTGATCAAGTGACTTAATCGCGTTAGTGCGAGTATTGAACTCAATAATGCCTTGTTGCGACGATCCCAACCACAGTATGTCGGGTGAGACTTGTAATAAAGAACTCACCATTGGATCATGCACAAAATCGCTAAATAGATCCATTTTAGAATGGTAGCCACCAGCGACATCAACATAACCAAAATGCTGACTACCGCTAATCCATAATCGATCTTCACTGTCACGTAAAAAGCTACGGAATGACGTTTTTGTCAGCGATTTTTCGCCGTCACTCAATGGCTCTAGCACTAAATCATCATTGCCCTCTTGCCAATAATACAAGCCTTTACCTGTACCGAACCATACACGTTGGGGAATGAGAGCATCATTATAAATACTAAACACCAAGTTATCCTCTAAAGACTTTACTCCCCCACTCCAGGTGGCAAAATTACTGCTTTCATTGGTGTTTTTATTTACGACATAAAGGCCCGTGGTCGTGCCTAATACGATATGGTCTTTATCTAACGATGCTATTGCATATATGCTGTCACTTATTTTCAAACCTGGCGGAATAACCGTTGTCGACGCCTGGTTGCCCTCGATAACAGATAAACTACCATCTGTACCAAGCCATATTGTTTCGCCTTCAACATAAATAGACCATACCATTTCGTTACGAAGCTTATAAGGCGCTTTTTTTGAGTATCGTTCAATTAAAAATGATGGTTTACCCGCAATAACAGCCAAGCCATCACCAGAACCGCCAACCCATATTAACCCATCGCTATCGACTGCAAGGTCGTGAATATAGTCAATGTTAGCGAGTTGTTTTAGCTCATCCCGATAGAGGGTTAACTCATTACTTTGTTGTTCCCAAAAAATTAACCCACTTCGACTCGAAATCCACAAATCACCATTAAGATCCTCAGCCATTTGGTCAACGTAATAAGGGATTTTTTTGATGGCTTTTACTGTTAATGATTGCGTAAAGACCTGATACAAACCTTTAGATGTGAGCAACCAAACACGCTGTTGCTTGTCTTGAAATATTTTTCTTATTGAACCGTTTTTATCGGTCCATGGAAATTGCCCTATAAAGCTGCCATCGGCTTGATGAATTTGCAGTTGATCCTTGGTTGAAAACAGATACTGACCGTCATGCAGTTGCAAGGCATTTAGCCAGACTAAATCACGGTTTAGATTATGCTTTGTAGATAACGTTAACGATTGTGTGTCATCATCAAAATAATAAACCTGGCCAGAAAAGCCGAGCAGTAACAACTTATTATCTAATTGACGTTGGTAGGCCACCACTCGTAGACTTTTATTGATATTGGCAATATCATCGTCTTTGGGCCTAAGCAGCAAACTAAATTGATTGTCGAGAATACTGTATAAATACAGCGAAGATTGGGTGCCAATTAATAAGTGGTCAGTGCCAGAGTTTATCACTGAGGTGATCAGTTCATCGTCTAATACCGAGTCAAAACCAACCTTATCAATACGTCTCACTTTACTGTTGCTAACCCGGTAAAGCCCTTCTTGAGTCGCAAGCCACACATAGCCATAACTATCAAAACTAATATCTTGAATTCTGGCGTTAGCTAAGCCATCTTTAGCGTTAAATACCCGCTGAACAATGTCAGCTCCGTGCGCTGGCACAAGCGCTAAAAGAAGTAGCGTCAAACAACTTAAATAATAAGTGACCGCTCTGATCATAAGTTCCGTCTTACCTTAAATGATAACCACAGGCATTAACGCCCTAAAAATATACCCACACTCACTGAGAAACATAATCCAGCGAGAGCGAATAATAAATCATGCAATAATATTATTTTTATTCCTATCTTATTAATGTTTTATCATTAATAGCTTAGCAAAGTCACCTGTTAAATTGCTTAAATACCTATCTCACTGACTTGTCGCTGATATAGAAAAAACCTTATAGATATTAGTGTTACGTACGGTATTTAAGTAACCAGTTATATTCATTGGGTTATCACTGTACTAAACACTTCCCAAGGTGCAAATGGATATGATTAGCTTGCCTTTATCACATCAAGCTTATACAGCTAACAATGACATCTCATCAGCGATGTAACCTCTAGGGGATTTACAATACCATTGATAAAGCCTAGACCAACCAAGCTTGGATTAACAATAAAATGAATGCCGCTTAATCGGAGTGATTACCCTATGGCATATGTGTCCATATTGTCATTCATACTTATAAGCCTAGTCTAAAACCTAAAAAAAAATCAAAAAAAAGCACCCCATTTATGGAGTGCCTTAATTCGCTTATGATAACGCGATATTACTTCTTCTTAACCGCTTTAGGGTTAGGTAAGTCAGTAATAGAACCTTCATATAATTCAGCGGCTAAACCAACTGATTCATGTAAAGTTGGGTGAGCATGAATCGTTAAAGCTAAATCTTCAGCATCACAACCCATCTCAATGGCTAGGCCAATTTCACCGAGTAATTCACCACCGTTAACGCCAACAATAGCACCACCAATAACACGGTGAGTTTCTTTGTCGAAAATTAACTTGGTCATACCTTCGCTACAATCAGATGCGATTGCGCGGCCACTTGCAGCCCATGGGAAAGTCGCAGTTTCGTAAGCAATACCTTGCTCTTTTGCTTCTTTCTCAGTTAAACCGACCCATGCTACTTCTGGGTCTGTATAAGCAATCGAAGGGATTACTTTTGGATCGAAGTAGTGCTTCATGCCTGCAATCACTTCAGCCGCTACGTGGCCTTCATGCACACCTTTGTGAGCCAACATTGGTTGACCAACGATGTCGCCGATAGCATAAATGTGCGGTACGTTAGTGCGTAATTGCTTGTCTACATTGATAAAGCCACGCTCATCAACATTAACACCTGCTTTTTCAGCAGAAATTAACTTACCGTTTGGTGAACGGCCAATCGCGACTAATACTGCATCGTAACGTACTGGTTCAGCAGGAGCGTTCTTGCCTTCCATTGTCACATAGATGCCGTCTTCTTTAGCTTCAACTGCAGTCACTTTCGTTTCAAGAATAAGGTTAAACTTCTTCTTGATTTGCTTAGTGAATACACGAACGATATCTTTGTCAGCTGCTGGAATAACTTGGTCAAACATTTCAACCACGTCAATCTCACTGCCAAGAGACGAGTACACAGTACCCATTTCTAGACCAATGATACCACCGCCCATTACCAATAACTTACCAGGCACTTCTTTCAATTCTAGTGCGTCAGTCGAATCCCAAATACGTGGATCTTCGTGCGGAATAAATGGCAGCTTAATTGGACGAGAACCGGCAGCAATAATAGCTTGTTCAAACTGAACAACGGTCACTGTACCGTCTTCAGCGGTGACTTCAAGGCTGTTAGGGCCAGTGAACTTACCAAAGCCGTTAACCACATTAACTTTACGCATTTTAGACATTCCACCTAATCCGCCCGTTAACTGACTAACCACTTTTTCTTTAAAGCCACGTAATTTTTCTAAATCGATTGTTGGCTCACCAAATACCACACCGTGACTTGCAGCTGATTTAGCTTCTTCAATCACTTTAGCAATGTGTAGCAATGCTTTAGATGGGATACAACCTACGTTCAAACATACACCACCTAGGGTGCTAAAACGTTCAACGATAATGGTATCTAAACCTAAATCAGCGGCACGGAATGCTGCTGAATAGCCTGCAGGGCCAGATCCTAATACAACTACCTGAGTTTTAATTTCGTTACTCATGTTTTCCTCTATTCTTTTGCATATGTTGGCGGACAAAACCGATTCAACAATCAATGTGGCCAGATTGTGATAGCTGACCGCATTTTACCCTTTGTTTGATGACAATCACAATCAAACATTGGTGATAATCATCGACATAAAAAAGGCCACTCTATTAGAGCGGCCAGATTTGTTTACAAAATGATGGTGCGTATGTCAGATAAAATGCCTGACAAGGTCACACTAAAACGTGCGGCCATGGCGCCATCAATCACACGATGGTCGTATGACAATGACAACGGCAACATCAATTTAGGCTCAAACTCTTTACCGTTCCATTTAGGCTTAATTTCAGATTTAGACACACCTAAAATGGCCACGTCAGGATAATTAACAATCGGCGTAAATGCCGTACCGCCAATGCCACCTAAGCTTGAAATAGTAAAACAGCTACCTTGCATGTCAGCAGACTTAAGTTTGCCGTCACGAGCACGGATAGAAATGTCAGTTAACTCACGCGACAATTCTATAATGCCTTTCTTATCAACATCACGTACAACCGGAACCATTAGGCCGTTTGGTGTATCAACCGCAACACCAATATGGAAGTACTTCTTCTGAATAAGCGACTCACCATCGGCACTTAAGCTTGAGTTAAACACTGGGAATTCAGCCAATGTTTTTGCCACTGCTTTCATCATAAACACAAGTGGAGTGATTTTGTAATCTGCTTTTTTCTTGGCAGCAATATCATTCTGTTGCTTACGGAACGCTTCCATCTCGCTAATGTCAGCTTCATCGAACTGAGTCACGTGTGGAATAGTTACCCAGTTGCGGTGTAAGTTAGGACCAGAAATTTTCTGGATACGGCTTAATGGCACTTCTTCCACTTCACCAAACTTACTGAAATCAACTTTAGGCGCTGCAATCACGTTTAAGCCACCCGCACCACCCGCAACAGACGTTGCAGCAGTTGCTTTAGGACGTGATAACTCATATTTCACAAATGCCTGTACGTCTTCTTTCAAAATACGTGCTTTGCGACCAGTACCTGTAACCTTAGTTAAATCAACACCAAACTCACGCGCCAAGCGACGTACCGCAGGCGATGCATGCACGACGCCTGTTGATGCTGTCACGCCGGCACTTGGATGGTGCGGCACTGGCGGAGTTGATGGACGGCTCGCAGCCATTGCAGGTGTTGGTGCTGCTGGAGCGGCTTCTGTTTGAGCAGGAGCAGCCTGTGCAATAGGTGCTGAGCTTGTGGTTTCAATAGTGGCAATTAAGCTACCTTGAGACACTTTGTCGCCCACTTTAACCGTTAACGACACTAGTTTACCGGCAAACGGTGCTGGCACTTCCATGGTAGCTTTGTCAGTTTCAAGAGTAATTAACCCTTGATCTGCAGTGATTTCATCACCCACTGAAACCAGTACTTCAATAATATCAACGTCATTAGCGTCGCCAATATCAGGTACATGAATTTCTTGCACTTGAGTTGTCACGGCGGCAGGTGCAGCTTGTGCCACTGGCGCAGCAGTTTGAGCGGCTTGAGCAACAGGAGCGGTTGCCTGTGGCGCTGGGGCTGCTGATGCAGAACCTGCAACTTCTAACGTGATAACCAATGAACCTTCAGACACTTTGTCGCCAACGGCCACAGTCACAGATTTAACCACACCGGCTTTCGGTGATGGTACATCCATGGTTGCTTTGTCAGTTTCTAAGGTAATTAACCCTGTATCAACGTCAATGCTATCGCCAACGGCGACTAACACTTCGATGACAGACACATCAGTATCGCCGCCAATATCTGGCACCTTAACGTCAATCACTTGTGAACCACCAGCAGATGCAGCCACTGGGGATACTGGATCCGGAGCTGCAGCTTGGGCAACCGGCGCTTCAGCTTTAGGTGCTGGCGCTTCGGCCTGTGCTGGTGCAGCACTTGCTGCCGTCATCATTGCGATTAACGTACCTTCAGAAACGGTATCGCCTACTGCGATTTTCAGTTCTGTTAACGTACCAGCAAAAGGTGCTGGAATGTCCATGGTCGCTTTATCACTTTCAACGGTAATGATTGATGCTTCTTTTTCAAGAAAATCACCCACTGCGGCACAAATTTCAATAACTTGTACTGCGTCAGTGTCGATATTAGGAACCAAAACTTCCTTTAAATCAGCCATTTTGTATCCCCTTACGCGAACTGTGGGTTGATCTTGTCAGCGTCAATGCCATATTCAGCGATGGTTTTAGTTAACACATCTACAGGCATTTCATTACGCTCAACAAGTGACTTCAGTGCCGCAATAACAATAAACTTAGCATCGACTTCAAAGTGATGACGTAAGTTTGCGCGGCTGTCGCTGCGACCAAAACCATCAGTACCCAATACTTTATAATCAGTCGGTACGAAAGCACGTAATTGCTCACCGTAAATCTTCATGTAGTCAGTAGCCACAATAGCAGGTGCATCAGCAGATAATACCTGGCTAATGTACGCTTGCTTAGGCGTCGCTTCTGGGTGCAACATGTTCCAACGCTCAGCCGCTTGGCCGTCACGCGTTAGCTCGTTAAAGCTGGTAACACTGAACACATCTGAACTTACACCAAAGTCTTTCGCAAGGGCTTGAGCCGCTTTACGCACTTCTTCTAAAATAGTGCCACAGCCCATGAGCTGTACTTTACCTTTTCCACTACCGGCAACAGTTTCAAGCTTGTAAATACCTTTTACGATACCTTCTTCGGCACCGGCTGGCATTTCAGGCTGAACGTAGTTTTCGTTCATGGTGGTTAAGTAGTAGAAGATATCTTCCTGGTTTTCGCCATACATACGACGGATACCGTCTTGTACCACTACCGCAATTTCATAACCGTAAGTTGGGTCGTAAGAGATACAGTTTGGAATCGTGTTAGCCAATACGTGGCTGTGACCATCTTGATGCTGTAAACCTTCGCCGTTCAATGTTGTACGGCCAGAAGTACCACCGACCAAGAAACCACGTGCGCGCATGTCGCCAGCAGCCCATGCCATGTCGCCAATACGTTGGAAACCGAACATTGAGTAGTAGATGTAAAACGGAATCGTTGGCATGTCATTCACTGAGTAGCTGGTTGCAGCTGAAACCCAAGATGACATAGCGCCTAATTCGTTAATCCCTTCTTGTAAAACCTGACCGGTTTTATCTTCACGGTAGTACGCCACTTGATCAGAATCTTGTGGAATATATTTTTGGCCTTCGTGAGCATAAATACCCACTTGACGGAATAAACCTTCCATACCAAAAGTACGCGCTTCGTCAGGAATAATTGGCACAATACGCTTGCCAATGCCTTTGTCTTTTAACAACGCGGTTAACACGCGAACAAATGCCATCGTTGACGAGATTTCACGGCCGTTAGAGCCTTTTAAAATCGAATCAAAAATTTTCAATGAAGGAATTTCTAACTCTTCAGTGAATTTTTCACGACGTTGCGGCAAGTAACCTAATAACGCTTCACGACGACTCTTTAAGTATTTCACTTCTTCAGAGTCTGGACCTGGATGATAAAAAGGTAATTCTTCTAACTTATCGTCAGGGATTGGGATATTGAAACGATCGCGGAAGTAGCGGATAGACTCAGCGCCCATCTTCTTCACGTTGTGAGCGATGTTTTTACCTTCGCCAGCATCACCTAAACCATAACCTTTAACAGTTTTAGCTAAAATAACCGTTGGGCGACCTTTAGTTTTCTGTGCATGTTCTAGTGCAGCGTAAACTTTAACAGGGTCGTGACCACCACGGTTTAAGCGCCAAATGTCATCATCTGACATGTTAGCAACCATTTCCGCCGTTTCAGGATACTTACCAAAGAAATGCTCACGCGTGTACGCGCCGCCTTTGGCTTTACAGTTTTGGTATTCACCGTCTACGGTTTCTTCCATTAACTGTAATAATTTACCGCTAGTGTCACGGGCCAATAATGGATCCCAATAACGTCCCCAAATCACTTTAACCACTTCCCAGCCTGCGCCGCGGAATTCGCCTTCAAGTTCTTGGATAATTTTACCGTTACCACGCACAGGGCCATCAAGACGCTGTAAGTTACAGTTAACAATAAACACTAAGTTGTCTAATTCTTCACGTGCAGCCAAACCAATCGCACCTAATGCTTCTGGCTCATCACACTCACCGTCACCTAAGAAACAGTAAACAGTTTGCTTAGAACAATCTTTTAGGCCGCGGTCAGTTAAATACTTCAAATAACGCGCTTGATAAATAGCCTGAATAGGACCTAGACCCATCGATACCGTCGGGAACTGCCAGTAAGTAGGCATTAACTTAGGGTGTGGGTACGAAGATAGACCTTTGCCATCAACTTCTTGACGGAAGTTAGCCATTTGATCTTCAGTAATACGACCTTCAAGGAACGAACGCGCATAAATACCAGGTGCGATATGGCCTTGGAAGTAAACTAAGTCACCACCATCTTGCTCATTTGGCGCACGGAAGAAGTGGTTAAAACACACATCGTAAATCGTTGCGCTAGACGCGAAACTTGAAATATGACCACCAAGCTCTAAATCTTTCTTAGAACCACGTAACACCATCGCCAGGGCATTCCAACGGATAATCGCACGAATACGACGCTCCATTTCCTGGTTACCAGGCATGTTTGGCTCTTGGCCTGCTGGAATGGTATTCAAATACGCAGTAGTGGCATTGTAAGGTAAGTGAGTACCGTTACGACGCGCTTTGTCGATTAGTTTTTCAAGTAAAAAGTGTGCACGTTCAGGCCCTTCTTGCTCTAACACAGCTTGTAGAGCATCAACCCACTCTTGGGTTTCTGATGGGTCTAAATCTTGAAGCATATCTTCAGACATCTCGCAGTCCTTCTCTATATACGGATTATATTTCGGCTTTTTGCTGCTTGTTGACACAGCAAAAGTGTATTCTCATTCAAAGTAACAAGTACTACACGCCGCTCTTTAAACGGCGCAAACTACGTTGCAACCGACTGTCTTCTTCTCTTACTGACAACATGACTTCTTCGATATAGCTTAAATGCTCGTTCGAAGCTTCACGCGCAGCGTCTGGGTCCCGGCGTATAATCGCAGCCAATAATGCCCGTCTGTGATCATTTGCCTTGGTGGAAGCTTCTTTGCGAATGCTTAAAAGCTCCAGGTTTTGTGCCACATTTTTGTGCAGCACAGGGGTTAAACTTAATACTAGATGCAACATAGCAACATTGTGTGACGCCTCAGCAACCGCGCGATAAAAACGCACAATAGCAGCCGCTTTCGCCTCAAAATCCGTTGCAGCCTCTACGTCAGTAATTTTAGTTTGAATATTTTTCATATCGGCATCAGTGCCACGTAGCGCAGCATAATACGCCATCATGCCTTCAGTGGCGTGACGGAACTCAAGCAAGTCATACTGACTTTCTGAGTCGTTATGCATTAATTCAACGATAGGATCGGCAAGACTTTGCCACAGTTGTTCTTTTACATAGGTGCCACCGCCTTGACGACGCATCAGCAACCCTTTGGCTTCTAACTTTTGAATGGCTTCGCGCAATGAAGGACGAGACACTTCAAATTGCACCGCCAGTTCTCGTTCGGGAGGCAGTTTCTGACCCGGCTGCAAACTGCCTTCGAGGATCATGCGCTCTAATTGCTCCATGATCACATCGGAAATTTTTGGCTGGGTAATCTTACTATAAGCCATCTGGCGCCCTGCTCCCTAAATAAGAGATTGTCAATTGGTCTTACCAATTAATATGAGAGAGCGCACTTTATCAAATCATACAGGCCGTGTCTAGTTATCAGCTTATTGACAACCAAGCACAAGTTTGTTTAAAACGCTCAATCCATGAGCATAACCGATATTTGAATTAAAGGGGTCAGACCATTTACCCTAAAGCGCTAAAAACGAAGAGCTAGGAAGCTAGCAACTAGAGCGCTACGCTGCTAGAAGGCTATAAAATCTCAGCAGCAAAGGGGCAACCCTAAAATCTAGAAACTAGAGCGCTACGCTGCTAGAAGGCTATAAAATCTCAGCAGCGAAGCTGTCCTAGCAGGACGTAGTCCGCCCTAGGATCTAGCAGCAAAAAGCCTAGAGGCTAGAGCGCTACGCTGCTAGAAACGATAAAATCTCAGCAGCGAAGCTGTCCTAGCAGGACGCAGTCCGCTCTAAGATCTAGTAGCAAAAAGCCTAGAAACTAGAGCGCTACGCTGCTAGAAGGCTATAAAGTCTCAGCAGCTAAGCTATCCTAGCAGGACGAAGTCCGCCCTAGTATCTCAGCAGCGAAGCTGTCCTAGAAGCGCAGCGACCTAGCAGGACGCAGTCCGCCCTAGCACCTATCACCTCGTTCCCAACTAACTCACAAATCCAAAAATAGTTAATACCGACACTAAAGTCAGTAACAATACAAAGTTACGCTTACTTAATGCCAGTAGCGCTAAAGTCGACTGCACACTAATAGGTGCATTACCCGCTTCGGGCAACGACTCTGCGGCAACAGCCGTTTGCGTGACAATAGTCTTAGCATCACAACGAATTCTTAACCCATGTTGGCGCCACGCTCGTAAACCACTGCTAAATTGACCACTCAATACATAACCAAAACTAAACAACCGGCTTGGTAACCAATCAAGCAAGGTTTGCAAATCATCTACCAGCGGCATTTTAGTTTGGTTTTTAACATTAAAGTCACTGTAAAAACGCACGGTGCAATACAACACCGCACCAACAGGGCCTAAAAAGATTAAAAACAACGCCACGGCCCCGTAATAACGATAGTTAATCCACGCAACCGTTTGCCCCACTTTTTCGCCTAAGTCTTGTTCATCAACCACATCAAGGCATTCGGTACAATCAAGCTGCCCCGCATATCGATAACACGCCTGCACATCACCACGGCAAGCCGCCTGGATATACTGTTTAAACACAGCACGTAAATGTTGGTGACTAAAACAAATCATCGAAACCACAACCCAAAACAACAAACTGAGTAAATCGAACAACATCCCCTGCAATAAATGGCTCACCACAAACACCACTAACGCCGGCAATATCAGCGCCATTGCCACGCCAAATTCAGTCGCTAACGACTCAGCATCCCAAAATTGTTTATGGTAACGCGTCATTAAGCGATCAAACTGCAACCCATTGGGCAGTAATTTAAGTCGCTCGACTAAAATCGCGACTAATAATGAAAATAACGCCATGAATATCCTTTTAATCGATGATCTACGGTATCAAGAACTATTGTGTAAAACAGTGAACGCCCGATATTGTATAAAACAGTGAACGCACGATAATGAATCTTATAAAGTATTCAAGTTGTTGCCGTTAAAATAGCTTGTTTGTATCGTGGCCAATCAAAGCTATCACCAGGATCGGTTTTACGTCCCGGAGCAATATCACAATGACCAACAATATTGTCTAAGGTAATCATAGGATACTGCGCCATTAAGGCCAATGTTAACAGCGTTAATTGTTGATATTGCTCATCGGTATAACCGCTAACGTCGGTACCTTCCATCTCAATGCCAATGGCAAAGTCATTACAGCCACTTCGATTGTTAAAGCTTGATACGCCAGCATGCCAGGCACGATCATCACAACTGACATATTGCACCACCTCGCCATCACGGCGAATTAAAAAATGTGCCGATACCTGTAAACCCGCCAACTCAGCAAAACTGTCATCCGCGTTAATGTCTAAACAGCCCTGAAACAACCCATCAATGTGCGGCAAACCAAAACAGCCAGCCGGCAAACTGATGTTATGCACCACCAACAAGCTCACTTCGCCCTCAGGCCGTTGATTAAAATGAGGCGACACACACTGACGCGCGCTGTTTAACCAACCCTTGTCTAATACTCCAATAGCCATAACAACCTTAACTTAATGTCGATACTGTAATTTAACAGTTATACCCAAGCGACCTCAAGACGCGTATTGCACGAGAATGGGTTGGCTTTCTGGCGCGGTACTGATTTGATACACCATTATTCTACCTTAAGAATCAGTGGCAAAGCATAAAGCACAACCAAAACCGCACAGAGGGAGCCACTCATTACGTCCATTTTTTGTTAAAAAACTGAGAAAGAGACTGCCATTAGGTCGACTTTTGCCTCAAACAGAATGTAATGACAGGCTCTAAACCGGTATCTTGAAGTAGCTCGGGTATATAAACCCTAGGGCCAATGTTAAAAATTGCCTATGAGTGAGTGTCAGACAGTCGTGTAAATATGATAATCTTGTGCAAATGCTTTTCGGTAAACGACCATCCCATTAATAGGTTATCGTTTTGCCCTATCACGCTCTTTTGCAAGGACTTTGCTTATGTTAGAAAATGACATCCGCCACGCAGTAAAAACAGCACTCGATGAAGACCTAGGTCACAGCGCACATAACACTATCGAACAGATGCTAACGGCAGACATTACTGCACAGCTCATTCCTGCTGACAAACACGTTTCAGGCAGTTTAATCACTCGCGAAGACGGCGTATTTTGCGGTAAAGCCTGGGCCGAGCAAGTATTTAACCAGCTCGGTGGCGAAGTAGTGCTGCATTGGCATGTCGACGACGGCGACTTAGTGGTACCTAATCAAGTCTTATGTGAACTGTCGGGTCCTGCACGCGCCATTTTAACCGGCGAGCGCACCGCAATGAACTTTATTCAAACCTTGTCTGGCACTGCCACACTCACCAAACATTATGTCGACAAACTGTCGGGCACCCATACTCGCTTGCTCGATACCCGCAAAACCATCCCAGGGTTACGTACTGCACAAAAATATGCGGTAACCTGCGGCGGCGGCAAAAATCATCGCATCGGCTTATTTGATGCCTTTTTAATCAAAGAAAATCACATCATGGCCTGTGGCGGAATTTCACAAGCTATTACCGCAGCTCGCGCATTAGACGACCGCAAGCCGGTAGAAGTCGAAGTCGAATCACTTGACGAGCTAACTCAGGCACTCGAAGGCGGTGCAGACATTATTATGCTCGACAACTTTGACGTCACCATGATGGTAGACGCTGTCAGCATTAATAACCGTTATAAAGATAAAGGACAGGGCGCTAAACTAGAAGTATCGGGCAATGTCACCCTAGACACCCTCGCCACCTTTGCACAAACCGGCGTTGACTATATTTCAGTAGGCGCACTCACTAAGCATGTTAAAGCCTTAGACTTATCACTACGGTTGAAAGCGTGATGATCCTAGGTGCTAGGTACTAGGGCGGACTTCGTCCTGCTAGGTCGCTGCGCTTCTAGGACAGCTTCGCTGCTAAGATTTTATAGCTTCTAGCAGCGTAGCGCTCTAGGCTTTTTGCCACTAGATCCTAGGTTCTAGGGCGGACTGCGTCCTGCTAGGTCGCTGCGCTTCTAGAACAGCTTCGCTGCTGAGATTGAGATACTAGGGCAACTTTGCAGCTAAGATTTTATAGCTTCTAGCAGCGTAGCGCTCTAGCCTCTAGGCTTTTTGCCACTAGATCCTAGGGCGGACTCCGTCCTGCTAGGTCGCTGCGCTTCTAGGACAGCTTCGCTGCTGAGATTGAGATACTAGGGCAACTTTGCAGCTGAGCTTTTATAGTCTCTAGCAGCGTAGCGCTCTAGGCTTTTTGCTACTGGTCCTAGATTCTAGGGCGGACTTCGTCCTGCTAGGGTCGCTGCGCTGCTAGAACAGCTTAGCTGCTGAGATTGAGATACTAGGGCAACTTTGCAGCTGATTTTATAGTCTCTAGTAGCGTAGCGCCCTAGAACCTAGTAGCGTAGCGCCCTAGAACCTAGTAGCGTAGCGCCCTAGAACCTAGTAGCGTAGCGACCTAGAACCTAGCAGCGCAGCGACCTAGAACCTAGCAGCGAAGCGCCCAAAACCTAGCAGCGTAGCGCTCTCGAATCTAGGCTTTCTGCAGCCATAAAAAGCGCCAACAAAACAACATTGTTACATTTATGTCAAAAAAATAACGCATAAAGCTAGCATGTCAAAAAAAACTTATCGTATAATGTGCGGAAAATGTGAATTTACAGCAATTTTAGATATTTATTTTTTATTTGTACGGTAAAACTATTCCATTTTGTAACGGTTTATACTAACGTTTACCGTAGGCGAGTTGGCCTTTCGGCCATGCACAGTAACTGCCAAAGTGTAAATACGCGCAAAGATATTAACATTTAGTCTACATTTGTGACGGTCTGTAATAGACTAATTACTCAAATGCACATAGTCTGCATGTTAACATTAGCGTATTTACTCTAGGTTTACTGCTCAGCTGAAATGTCATTAAGTAAATAATCTGCTAGCATTTATTGACGTTACCGTGTGTGTCAATACGCTGATTGCGTATCAACACACAACACAACATAAAATGTTAGCTAAACTAAAACGTGGTTATGTCGATATAACATTGACAACCACACAATGTGCTTAAGGTTTTCGGCAAATGGAATGCCAGCGGACTCACTTCATACTAGAAAATGGGTGCTTCGCCATCGAGGATTGATACTACCCGGCCTAATTTTACGGAGAGAAAAATGAAAGGTATCAACCAAATCAAAAACGCTAAGGGTTTTACTCTTATTGAATTAATGATCGTAGTTGCGATCATCGGTATTCTTGCAGCAATCGCACTGCCTGCTTATCAAGATTACACTGTTAAGTCACAAGTAGGCTCAGCATATTCAGAATTGAGTTCAGTAAAATCACAATATGAAGTCATTATGAACGAAGGTAAAACACCTTCGCTCGCTATTGCTGATGCTGGATATATTGGCCAGACTGCTGGTGGTGGACGTTATTGCACACTTTCGCTAGTAGCTAGCAATGGAGGCATACAGTGCTCTATTATTAATAGTAATGCAACTAAAGCTAATGGTAAGACACTCACTCTTAATAGGGTTGCCGCTACTGGTGTTTGGTCTTGTGCTGCTGACTCCACTCTAGATGCTAAATTCAAACCAGGTAGCTGTAGCTAATTTCTGTTAGGAATAGCTGCCTAGTAGAAAGCTAAGTTATGCTTTTATGCCGTTCATTTACGTGAACGGCATTTTTATTTTAATGACTATTTCATTTATGATGCTTATTATTTAAGCGTTCCACTAAAAGAACCATAAGCTGCTTACGAGTCCCAGCAGAAGTAAATTCCAGAAAGTGTCGAAACATACTTAGTATATTTTTAAAACTATATTGGGTTAGCCCACCACTCATTGCCTAATGATTAGAATTGATCCGGTATTAAAATTCATAGTAATAAAAGTTCACAATCATGAGGTGACCCGGCCAATTCGGCCTAAAATACTGATTTATAGACATAACTACTTGGTCTATGCCTAAGACCGAATTGATTTAGCTCAGTGACTTTAAATGCATGAGCTTACTACCAAATGCTTTTTACTTCTCAGCGTTTAGAGTGGCGATTCTATTAAGAAGCAAGTGGCTCCATTACAGCCTCTTTGAAGCACTCTAGTGATTTTCAACGCGTAGAGAAAATTCCACATTGAGAAAAACGTGGAACTAAAATATTTCTGATGCTTTAATTGATGAAATTATTACTCTGCAACATAAATCGCGTAGCCCTACCTAAAACCCAATGGCACCATTGAGCCAGAAACGAGGATGACCAGTGTCATGCAACCCTTCATGTTCAAAACTACCCAGCAAAATGATTGATGCTACAGTAACAAGTATTATCAATATAAACTTAAGAGCAGTATTGAGTTCACAATGACCAAATTTTGGCTTAGAAGTTAACGCCCAAAAAGCTGCAAGTATAAACGTAAGTATTAACTGAGAAAATGGCATGACGACTACACCACTAAACATCGAATAAATAGCTGCTGCAATAATAGAATACACAATGCAAATTGTTAAACCATCGAACTCTCGTTTAATAATATCAAAAGCGCTTAAAAAAAACTTGATGAGAAAAACTATCACCAATAAGCTAATAATTACACCATATTCATATACTAGTTGCACTATAGCATTATGCGGATGAGCATTCGCTAAAGGTCTACCCTCCGCCCATGCAAAACCCATAGGACCAAAACCCAAAAAAGGTTGTTCCGTAATTTTCCGCATAGCATAAATCCACATATCAACTCTTCCTGAGCTAGTCAATCTAATCGGCGGGCTATTAGTATCAAATAATAAATAGGGGAGAATAACGACAAATACTAACCATAATAACGCGCCTAATAATGCAGATTTTAAAAAGAATCCGCCCACTAATCGTCTCTCTGATACAGGTAAGAAAAGAAGTATCAGACTAAACGCGGTAATTAATGATAGCATTGCTCCTCTTGCTTCTGTTTGCATCAATATTAGCCAATGAAGGGCTACCAATATCAATGAATATTGCTTGTAACCGCTTAGTTTAGAAAAAAATACTGGAATAAATAATACCGGTAAAAAAATCACTTGGATCTGGTTTAGGAAGCGGATATTGTCATAACCCACAACAAGACTGCTGGCATTGAAACTTTTTGAATCAAAAAAATAAAAACTAAGATTAAGCCCATAAACGACAAAGTGGAATACAGAAAATAAAGCAACTGCTAAGAATAGAGTTTTTGTTACTTTTTCTTTTGGTAATCCATAAAGGCAACTTCTAAAAATTATAAAAATAACAACTAGAAGTGAAATATTTATTAGCTCAATCATGCCCCAATATGGATGTTTACTTAGCAAGGTAGAAGCCATTGCTAGAACAAAGCAGCTAAATATGAGTCTCATTGATGATTTTGAAGGAAAATAGATCTTTAAAGATTCAGTAAAACAAGCCAAAATAACTGTAAACCAAATAAAAATAATGACCAAAAAACGCTTTGCGTCATATAAACTACTTATGTCAAATAAGGTCGTAAACAAATTGGCGAATATCGTTCCTAAAATAAGGGTTATAGCAAAAAAAATAAATTGAATGGTTGTGTAAGTCTTCAGCTGCATGTTAAATCTAGTGCCATTTAAAAGTATTCATCACTGGTGTTGTAAGCATATTGTTATTTTTGATAAAAGCAACCAGGAACCAATAGAAATATTAACACGTAAACGTTGCACAGCCAGGGCGAGATCGCGAACGTTTTATGAACAAACCGAAGGTATTTATCAAACTACATTTGTTCGGAATGTTATCACTGAATGAAGATTGGAAGCGATTCTATATTGAAACCATTCATGGTGAGCAAAAAACGCACACTCATGCTGTTGCCCTGGTCACACACCCTTATTTTCTTTAGAATTTCATAATAAGATAGCTAACTGCACAGGCAGAATGACATAATTGTGAAAAGCGGTTAATATTTACTATATTATTCATTTTGGAGTTCTCATGGCATCTACTAGTCTTAATTTAGGGCTTTCAAGCTTATTCGTTAAAAAAAATCTACTTAGCGATCAAGTAATTGCTGATGCCATAACTGAATCAAGAAAAAATAAAAAGACTTTAGTTAGTAGTCTAATCTCTATGAAAGCACTATCTGCTAGAGAAATTGCGGAGGTATGCTACGAAGAGTATGGCACTCCGTTGCTCGATTTTAATGAATTTGAAATTGCATCGATACCCGAAGAACTGTTAAATAAAAAGCTTATCGCTAAGCACAAATGCTTACCCCTGTTTAAGCGCGGTAACCGCCTCTATATTGCAACATCTGACCCTACAAATATTGCTGCCTTAGAAGACTTTCAATTTAGCCTTGGTCTGCATGCTGAAGCAATTCTGGTTGAAGATGACAAACTGCTAAAAGCCTTAGATAAAATACTCGAAGAAGACATAAGTGGCCTGGGTTTAGAAGGTATCGATGAAGAAGCATTAGCTGGTATTGAAGTTGCAGATACCAACAGGGATGATGAGCCATCAACAGATAGTAGTGACGATGCTCCAATTGTCATTTACATTAATAAAATTCTCACTGATGCCATTCGTAAAGGCGCTTCAGATTTACATTTTGAACCTTATGAAAAACGCTACCGCATTCGTTTTCGTATTGACGGCATTTTGCATGAAGTATCCGAACCTCCTGTCAACCTATCCAACCGTATTTCAGCTCGCTTAAAAGTGATGTCCAAGCTCGACATTGCCGAGCGCCGTGTGCCGCAAGATGGTCGCATTAAAATGAAGCTGTCGCGCACTAAGTCTATCGATTTTCGTGTTAGCACCTTGCCCACTATTTGGGGCGAAAAAATCGTAATGCGTATTTTGGATTCATCTTCAGCACAATTGGGTATTGAAAAGCTCGGTTATGAAGATGACCAACGTTTATTATACGAAGAAATGCTCGCAAAACCTCAAGGGATGATTTTAGTCACTGGGCCAACAGGTTCCGGTAAAACCGTCTCCTTATACACTGGGCTTAATATCCTTAATACTGAAGAGCGTAATATCTCTACCGCAGAAGACCCGGTAGAGATTAACCTTGAAGGTGTTAACCAGGTTCACATTAATTTAAAAGCCGGCTTAACCTTCGCATCTGCACTACGCTCATTTTTACGTCAAGACCCCGATGTAGTCATGGTAGGTGAAATCCGCGATCTAGAAACGGCAGAAATTGCCATTAAAGCCGCGCAAACTGGTCACTTAGTATTATCAACCTTGCACACAAACTCAGCAGCCGAAACTTTAACCCGTCTAATTAATATGGGCGTACCAGGTTATAACATTGCCAGCTCGGTAAACTTAATTATTGCTCAACGTCTTGCCAGACGTTTATGCCCTGCCTGTAAACAGGTTGAAGATGTACCCATTACAGAATTACAGCGCCTAGGTTTTCAAGAAGCTGACATTAATAAAGGTATTAGCGTATTTAAACCAGTAGGCTGTGAATTGTGTTCCGGCGGCTATAAAGGCCGTGTCGGTATTTATGAAGTGATGAAAATGAGTGATGAAATTGCTCGCACAATCATGGAAGGTGGTAACTCATTGCTCATAGCTAAACAAGCAAAGCAGCAAGGAATGCGCGATTTACGTCAATCTGGCTTATTAAAAGTCATTCATGGTGTTACCAGTATTGCAGAAATAAACCGTGTCACTAGCTTTTAATTGGTCTAGAGTAGAAAGCTATCGACATTAATTATTCTAGTTTGCAAAATCGCTCTGAACAACCTCGATTATGGACAAGAGCTCGCTAAAAAAAGGACTGGCTAAATGGCCACTGCAACAGCAAAAAGAAAACCTAAAACCAAAAAGAAAACCCAAAAACACCAACCGAAAGTGTTTACTTTTGAGTGGAAAGGGGTCAATCGAGATGGCGCTCGCACTTCGGGCGAATTGCGGGGGTCAAGCATTGCTGAAATTCGCAGTGTATTAAAGGCACAGGGTGTGACGCCTAAAGGGGTTCGAAAAAAGTCAGCGCCTTTATTTAAATCAGAGAAAAAGATCACTGCAATGGACATTGCAATGATCACTCGCCAAATAGCCACTATGCTATCAGCTGGCGTCCCCTTAGTGACAACTATAGAACTATTAGGCCGCGGCCATGAAAAAGCAAAAGTAAGAGAACTTCTAGGAACAATATTATCTGATGTACAATCAGGCATTCCTTTATCTGAAGCTTTGAGGCCACATAGACAATATTTTGATGACCTATATGTCGACTTAGTGGCTGCGGGTGAGCACTCTGGCTCACTTGATGCTGTTTTCGATCGAGTAGCAACGTATCGCGAGAAAGCTGAACAGTTAAAATCTAAAATCAAAAAAGCCATGTTTTACCCTGCTGCAGTTGTCGTTGTCGCTTTTGCAGTAACAACACTCCTACTATTATTTGTTGTACCACAATTTGAAGATATCTTTAACGGCTTTGGTGCTGAGCTTCCCGCATTTACTCAGATGATTATTAATCTTTCTCGTTGGTTACAAGCTTCCTGGTATTATTTCGCTATTGCGATTATTGCTGCAATTTGGTTATTCAGACGTACTCACAGAAACTCTCTAGAGTTTCGAAATAGAATTGATCAACTAGTACTGAAGATTCCTGCTATTGGCGATATTCTTCATAAAGCTGCAATGGCACGTTTTGCACGCACATTAGCGACTACATTTGCTGCAGGTGTACCCTTAATTGACGGCTTAGAGTCTGCTGCCGGTGCTTCAGGAAACTATGTCTACCGCAGCGCCTTGTTAAAAGTACGTCAAGAGGTCATGGCGGGGATGCAAATGAACGTCGCCATGCGAACAACTGGTCTGTTCCCAGATATGTTGATTCAGATGGTGATGATTGGCGAAGAGTCTGGCGGTTTAGACGAAATGCTTAATAAAGTCTCCAATATCTATGAAATGCAAGTCGATGATGCTGTTGACGGTTTGTCAAGCTTAATTGAACCAATTATGATGGTAGTTATTGGTACGGTTGTGGGTGGACTGATCATTGGTATGTACCTACCAATCTTCGAAATGGGCAATATTGTTGGCTAACAATCTAAAAATAAGAAAAAATGACTGAATTTATCTCAACTTTTGTGACAACAATGCACCAATACCCATGGGTGTTTGTTGTTATTAGCTTTATCTTTGCTGCCACCATTGGCAGCTTTCTTAACGTGGTGATTCATCGCTTACCAGTGATGATGAAGCGTGAGTGGCAAAGTGAATGTAATTTTTACTTAAATGAATATCACCCCGATATTGTCAAACAAGTCGGTAATGAACGTTTAAATAAGCCAATCGATGAATTTCCGGCAAAATACAATATCGTGGTGCCAGGCTCTGCCTGCCCTAAATGCAAAAGCGATATTAAACCATGGCATAACCTACCCATTTTGGGTTGGTTATCGTTAAAGGGAAAATGTGCCAATTGCAAAACCGCGATTTCTGCACGCTATCCTATTATTGAGCTGCTAACGGGTTTACTCATCGCCACGTTGGCTTTCTATTTTGGTCCGACATGGCAGTTTGTCTATGCCAGCATATTAACCTTCGTGTTAGTAGCGTTAACCGGTATCGATTTAGATGAAATGCTCTTACCAGACCAACTGACCTTACCGATATTATGGTTAGGGCTAGTCATCAATCTAAAAGGCATTTATGCCAGCCCACAAGATGCCATTATTGGCGCCGCTGCAGGGTATTTGAGCCTGTGGTCTGTATTCTGGTTATTTAAACTCGTTACAGGCAAGGAAGGTATGGGCTACGGTGATTTTAAGCTGTTAGCCGTATTTGGTGCCTGGCTAGGTTGGCAAATGTTGCCCCTGATCATCTTATTGTCGTCGCTTGTAGGCGCAGTGGTCGGCATCATGATGATTATCACTAAAAAGCTTAATAAAGGTAACCCGATCCCTTTTGGACCTTATATTGCCGCCGCAGGTTGGATAGCGCTCGTCTGGGGACAAGATATTCTTAATTGGTATCTGAGCACCTTATGATCCAAAAAAAGTTTATCGTCGGCCTCACAGGTGGTATCGCCAGCGGAAAAACTACCGTTGCTAATCTATTTGCCGAAAACGGCATCGAGCTTGTCGATGCCGATATAATTGCCAGAGAAGTGGTTGAGCCCGGCTCAAAAGGACTACAAGCAATAGCTGAGCATTTTGGTAATAAGATACTGTTACCAAATGGAGAACTCGATAGAGCAGCCTTGCGCAGTCAAGTCTTCGATAATCAACAACAAAGACTCTGGCTTAATAATCTCTTACACCCCATGATCCGTCAAACCATGCTAGAGCAAGTTAATACATCGACTTCGGCTTATGTGATTATGGTTGTGCCCTTGCTATTTGAAAACCAATTAGATAGTTTAGTGACTACAACTTTGGTGGTAGACATTTCCCCAGAATTGCAAATTTCAAGGACGATACAACGTGATGGTGTCAGCCAACAGCAAGTTGAGCATATACTCGCAAGCCAAATGAGCAGACAGCAACGACTCGATAAAGCCGACCACATTATCGATAATCAAGGAGACATTAACCTGTTGCGCAGCCAAGTAAGTCGCCTGCATCAACTCTTTTTACAACAAGCAGCCGAGTTATTAACTAAGCCCAATGACTGATTTAATTTACGAACAACCTTTAAATGAAAAAATACGCAGTTATTTACGCCTAGAAAACCTTGCTCAGCAATTGCAAAGCAATATCCTCCAAGATCAACAAAGCCAATGTTTTTACCCCTTATTTGCGCTAGCAGAGCTAACAGAACGCTGTGATTACCGCTCTGAAGTGCTCAAAGACATTGAAAAACAGATACAACTGCTTAGCCAAATCAATTTATTGCGACTGAGTGATAGCGAACAAATTAACCCTCTCATTGAACAGTTATCTGCATGTAAAGCCTCATTACAAACCCCAGAAAGAATTGGTTGTAGCATTAAACAAGATAAGTTTATTACCGCATTACGACAGCGTTTTAATATGGCTGGGGCATACTGCAATTTTGATTTACCACAGTTACATTTTTGGTTAGGTAAAAGTTGGACACAACGACAGCAAGACATAGAGCATTGGTTACTTCAGTATCAACCGTTATTGGCCCCTATAGCGCTTTTATTACAACTGTATAGACAGACCGCTGAGTTTAATGAGCTACGAGCTGCTGCAGGTTTTTATCAAAGTGAATCATCACAACCGCTTTCACTGATCCGTGTTCGAGTGAATGCAGCTCAAAATTGTTATCCAACCATCAGCGGTCACAAAAACCGTTACGCGATTCATTTTGTCGACTTCAATTTACACCGCCACACAAATACATCGATTGAGTTCTCACTAGCAACCTGCAGCTAAACCCTTTAACATCACATCATAATCACAACTAACACTGGCCGGCTTTAACAGCATTAAGTGGAGTAAGAGATAACAATATGCCATTAACAGTAAAATGCCCCATTTGCAGCACATCAGTGCTATGGAGTGCGGAAGCATTATTTAAGCCCTTTTGTAGCGAAAGATGTAAACTCATCGATTTAGGTGACTGGGCAAGCGAGAAGCACAGCATTCCGGTTAAAGACAATATCGACCCAGATATGATCGACGATATTGGTTACGATGAAGAAGACTTCTTTAAACAATAATGGCGATATCATAAGAGCTAACATGCAAAAGAGAATACATGTCGCCGTTGGCGTAATTATAAATGAACAAAAACAAGTGCTATTGGCTAAACGTCATGATCATCTTCATCAAGGCGGTAAATGGGAGTTTCCCGGTGGCAAGGTAGAGCAGGACGAATCAGTAACACAAGCATTGATCCGTGAGCTAAAAGAGGAAGTGGACCTGGACGTAAATCACACCACTGAATTTATGGATATTAGCCACGATTACCCAGACAAGCATGTGCGATTAGACATTCATTTAGTTACAGACTTCACAGGAAATGCTGTTGGTGTAGAGGGACAACAAGTAAAATGGGTAGATATTGATGCACTTAAAGACTATGAGTTCCCAGAAGCCAATAAACCAATCCTCGATAAGTTGTTAACCTTATACTGAGAGATACCAAAGCCATCAAGATAGATGGCTTTTTAATGATCGGAATATTACCCAGGCAATTATCATATCTGTCATTGAATCCAATGACTAAATTGCAGATTATAAACAAATCGCATTAGCATCGAACTTATCACCCTATTTCAGGGAAAATAAGCGCCTCGAAATGACCTACTCTCGCATGGGCATATCGGCCACACAGCTATCATGCTTCTTTCGTAAGCGTCCGGGCAAGTACGTCTTCAACTGCGCTCATCGAGCCTTTATCTTAACGACTGATAATGACATCAGGAGTTAACATGGCTACACGTTCACATCAAGATTGGGCTGCTTTGATACAACA